>NZ_JBSFWR010000028.1:0-84944 GCF_053594915.1 Kitasatospora sp. NPDC002543
GTGCAGTTCATGTTGGCGGACATGGCGATGAAGCTGGAGGCGGCGCGGCAGTTGACGTACGCGGCGGCGGCGAAGTCGCAGCGGGGGGACGGGGACCTGACGTTCTTCGGTGCGTCGGCGAAGTGTTTCGCGTCGGACGTGGCGATGGAGGTGACCACGGACGCGGTGCAGTTGCTGGGTGGGTACGGGTACACCCGGGACTATCCGGTGGAGCGGATGATGCGGGACGCGAAGATCACGCAGATCTACGAGGGCACCAACCAGGTCCAGCGGATCGTGATGGCCCGCAACCTCCCGTAGCGGCGCACCGAGGTGTCCCGACGGCCGGGCCGGCCCGCCGCCGGCCGTCGGGGCCGACGCCTCGTCCGATGCTAGGTTCCGGTGAATGAGCGAGAAGGAAGAACAGGACCAGCCCATGAACGACGGGCCCTCGAAGCCGGCGATGCGCGAGGCGCTGGTGGCCGCGGCCTTCGAGCTCTTCCTGGAGCGCGGCTTCGAACAGACGACCGTCGACGACATCGTCTCGCTGGCCGGCGTCGGCCGGCGCTCCTTCTTCCGCTACTTCCCGGCGAAGGAGGACGTGGTCTTCCCCGACCACGAGCGCAGCCTCGCCGAGATGACGGAGTTCCTGGAGTCCGGCACCGGCGAGGAGGACCCGGTCAAGCACGCCTGTGACGCGGCCCGCCTGGTCCTGCGGATGTACGCCGAGCAGCCCTCCTTCTCCGTCCAGCGCTACCGCCTGACCCGCAAGGTGCCCGGCCTGCGGGCGTACGAGCTGTCCGTGGTCTGGCGCTACGAGCACACCCTGGCCGCCTACCTGCGCGGCCGTTACGCCGACCGCCCGGACGGCCCGCTGCGCGCGGACGTGATCGCCGCGGCCGTCGTCTCCGCCCACAACCACGCCCTGCGCACCTGGCTGCGCTCGGGCGGGAAGAGCGACTGGGTCGCCGAGGTGGACGCCGCGATGGCCTTCGTCACCGGCACCTGGACCGACCGTCCGGCCGACGCCGCGGCCGAGGGCGGGGCCGACGAGGTCGTGGTCCTGGTGGCCAGCCGCCGGGCACCGCTGTGGAAGATGGTCCAGGGCATCGAGAGCGCCCTGGGCACCGACGCCCGCCCGGTCTGATCCTCACCCGCCCGGTCCGGTCCTCACCCGCCCGGCGCAGCCGTGTCCGGCGCGCCGCCGGTCGACGGCCCGTGCGCCGTGCGGGGCTCCCGGCCACCGGCGAGACTCGGTCGCAGGACGGGGCCTTCCGGACGGCGGGCGGCCCGGGAGCGCGAGGGAGCGGCGATGCCGACGACGTCCCGGCGGCCGGGCGGCGGCCCGACCCTGCGTGAGGTGCTGCTGCACGAGGGCTACCTGCGCCTGCTGCTGATCGCGGGGCTGGTCGGCGTCCCGGTCTCGCTGGCGGCCTTCGGCTTCGTCGGCCTGGAGCACGAACTCCAGCACTGGGTCTGGGAGAGCCTGCCCGCCGCGGCGGGCTACGGACGCGCCCCCTGGTGGTGGCCGCTGCCCGCGCTGCTCGCGGCCGGACTGTTGCTCGCCCCGGTCGTGACCCGGCTGCCGGGCCGTGGCGGCCACGTCCCGGTGGACGGGCTCGGCGGCCCGCCCACCGCGCCCGCAGCCGTCCCCGGGGTGGTGCTGGCCGCGCTCGTCTGTCTGCCGCTCGGCGCGGTGCTCGGCCCGGAGGCGCCGCTGATGGCGCTCGGCGGCGGCCTCGCACTGCTCGCCGTCCGGTCCGCCGAGCGGGCCGAACAGCCGCAGCTGGTGGCCGTGTTGGGCACCGCCGGGGCGGCCGCGGCGATCTCCACCATCTTCGGCAGCCCGCTGGTGGCCGGCGTGATGCTGATCGAGGCGGCCGGGCTGGGCGGCCCGCAGCTGATCGCGCTGATCCTGCCCAGCCTGCTGGCCGGCGGGGTCGGCGCGCTGGTCTTCACCGGTTTCGGCCACTGGACCGGCCTGGCGATCGGCGCGCTCTCGCTGCCGCGCGTGCCGAAGAGCGGGGTGCCCGACCCGGGGGACTTCCTCTGGGGAGTCCCGCTGGCCGTCGCGATCGCCCTGGTCTGCGTCGCCGGGCAGGGCGTGGGCCGCCGGGTGAAGGCCCTCACCCTGACCGGCACCGCCCGGCAGACTGCCCTGCGCACCGTCCTGTGCGCGGTCGCCGTCGGCGGCTGCCTCGCCGCGTACGCCCTGCTGACCGGGCGTTCCCCGGAGGAGGCCGCGCTCTCCGGGCAGGCCACCCTGGGCGCGCTGGCCGCCGATCCGGCGGCCTGGCCGGTCGGCGCGCTGCTCGCCCTGGTGCTCTGCAAGGGGCTGGGCTGGTCGATCGCCCTCGGGAGCCTGCGCGGCGGTCCGATCTTCCCGGCGATCCTGCTCGGCGCGGCCCTCGGCACGGCCTGTGCGCCGCTGCCCGGCTTCGGTGCCGCGCCCGCTCTGGCCGTCGGGCTCGCGGCCTCCTCCGCCGCCGTCACCGGCCTGCCCGTCACCAGTACGGTCCTGGCCGCGATGCTGCTCGGCGGCGAGGCGGCGGACTCGATGCCGCTGCTGATCGTCTCCACGGTGGCGTCCGTCATCACCGCGCAGTGGCTGCGGGGCCGGCCGCGGCGGGACGCCGCCCCGGCCGGCCGGACGGAGCCCACCGGGGCCGGCTGAGATCCGGGCCCCGCGCCGGCGTTCCCCGGCGGGCCACCGGCGGGCGTCCCCCGGGGAGTGCTCCGGTCGACTGATCCTCAGAAATGAGCATACGAACTGTATTTTCGCTGGTAGCGGCGGCGTTTCTGACGGGGCGTGAGGCCGTACGGGTCCCGGCGCCGGTTGCGGCGGGATGCGGGGCGTGGCTCCCTGAAGTCGCGGCGGGGTCGATCGGCACCGCCGCTTCGGACCCCGAAACTCCGTGGAGGAGATCTTCATGCGTTCTTTCCAGCGCGTCCTGGCCGTCGCCGCCCTCACCACCCCGCTCGTGATCGGCTGCGCCGGCCTGGCCTCGGCCCAGGAGGGCCTGGACGCGTCCTTCGGCAAGGGCCAGTTCATCGCCAACGAGAACGGCGCCGGCGTCGCCAGCACCCAGTCCTCCGTCAGCCCCGACGGCCTCTCGCACGCCGACTTCTGGATCTGGGCCGACGACACCGGCGTCTACGGCTCCTTCACGGGGGCGGGCGCCACCTGGAACCAGGAGTGATCTAGGGCACGGGTCCCCGGGGAAAACGCGGGAAGACCAACAGGGAAAAGCAGAAGGGCCCCAGTTCGACTGGGGCCCTTCGTCTGTGTCCGAGGGGGGACTTGAACCCCCACGCCCGATAAAGGGCACTAGCACCTCAAGCTAGCGCGTCTGCCATTCCGCCACCCGGACCGGGTGTCGTCCTCGCGGCTTCCGATCTCTCGTCCGTCGCGCTGACAGATGTAACTGTAGCAAAGATCGGCTTGGGGTCCCAAAACGGTTCCCGAGGGGCCGGTGCCGCCGGTGGCGACGGCAAGGGGCGGCGTGTGGCGGGGGCGTGACCAGGGGGTTTCGGGAGCGTGCGGGGGCTGGATCGGGATCCGGGGCTGGGGGAGGATGGGCGGACGTGCTCGTACGGCCCGGGTGCAGGTCCCGGGGGTGGCGCGCTGGTGCGTCGGTGCGGGCCCAAGACGAGGAGTGACCGTGAGCGAGCGGAACGAGTCGGCGGCCCCGAAGGTGACGGCTGAGTCGGAGGTCGCCGAGATCTGTCGCGATCTGATCCGGATCGACACCAGCAACTACGGGGACGGCTCCGGCCCGGGCGAGCGGAAGGCGGCCGAGTACGTGGCCGAGCAGCTCGCCGAGTTCGGGCTCGAACCGAAGATCTTCGAGTCGGCCAAGGGCCGGGCCTCGACCGTCGTCCGGATCGAGGGCGAGGACCGCTCCCGTCCTGGCCTCCTGATCCACGGCCACACCGACGTGGTGCCGGCCAACGCCGCGGACTGGACCCACGACCCGTTCGGCGGCGAGATCGCCGACGGCTGCGTCTGGGGGCGCGGCGCGGTCGACATGAAGGACATGGACGCGATGACCCTGGCGGTCGTCCGCGACCGGCTGCGCACCGGGCGCAAGCCCCCGCGCGACATCGTGCTGGCCTTCCTCGCCGACGAGGAGGCCGGCGGCACCTACGGGGCGCGCTTCCTGGTGGACAAGCACCCGGGTCTGTTCGAGGGCGTGACGGAGGCGATCGGCGAGGTCGGCGGCTTCTCCTTCACGGTCAACGACCAGGTCCGCCTCTACCTGGTGGAGACGGCCGAGAAGGGCATGCACTGGATGCGCCTGACGGTCGAGGGCCGGGCCGGTCACGGTTCGATGGAGAACGACGACAACGCGATCACCGAGCTGTGCGAGGCCGTCGCCCGGCTCGGCCGGCACCAGTTCCCGCTGCGGATCACCAAGACCGTCCGGGCCTTCCTGGACGAGCTGTCGGACGCGCTCGGGGTCGAGCTGGACCCGGAGAACATGGACGAGACGCTGCGCGTGCTCGGCGGCATCGCCAAGATGATCGGCACCACGCTGCGCAACACCGCCCAGCCGACCATGCTCGGAGCCGGCTACAAGGTGAACGTGATCCCCGGTCAGGCCACCGCGCACGTGGACGGGCGCTTCCTGCCCGGCTACGAGGAGGAGTTCCTGGCCGAGCTGGACAGCGTCCTCGGCCCGCGCGTGAAGCGCGAGAGCCTGCACTCGGACAAGGCGATCGAGACCGGCTTCGACGGCGCCCTGGTCGAGGCGATGCAGACCGCGCTGCGGGCCGAGGACCCGATCGCCCGCGCGGTGCCGTACTGCCTGTCGGGCGGGACGGACGCCAAGTCCTTCCAGGACCTGGGCATCCGCTGCTTCGGCTTCGCGCCGCTCCAGCTGCCGCCGGAGCTGGACTTCGCCGGGATGTTCCACGGTGTGGACGAGCGGGTTCCGGTGGACGGCCTGAAGTTCGGCGCCCGGGTGCTGGACCGCTTCATCGACGCCTGCTGAATCCCTGATCAGACGACTTGGTCGGCCCGTTCCCGGAGCGCCGGGGGCGGGCCGGCCGCATTGTCCGAGCTGATGATTGTGGGACAGGTGGAAGGAGATCGACAGAAGCGATTCTGCTGGGGATTCCAAGCTGATCATTTGTGCGAGGCCTCACCGCTGAGGGTGAATGGGAAAGCCTCTCCGTACCCCGTTTGCCGCAGCGTCGTTCATCCCTGTGCAGCCCGCCGAACGGGCTGCTTGTCCATACAGGAGGAATGATGAAGGTCAAGAAGATCGCCGCTGTCACCGCCGCCACCGGTGGCCTGGTGCTCGCCGCCGCCGGTGTCGCTTCGGCTCACGCCGGCGCCGAGGGTGTGGCCGCCGGTTCCCCGGGTGTCCTCTCCGGCAACCAGATCCAGGTGCCGGTGCACGTCCCGGTCAACCTGTGCGGCAACACCATCAGCGTCGTCGGCGTGCTGAACCCGGCGTTCGGGAACCACTGCGCCAACGTCTGAGTCGACCTCCGGGCCGTCACGGCCTGTTGAGCCGATTCGAACCGGCCCCCGGGCGGCGGACGCGCCGCGCCGGGGGCGTTCGCTTCCCGGGGCCGGTGGGGCGGGGTGCGGGCGGGGCCGGGAGCCGCGCCGACGGGCCCTGGATACAGGGAACCCGACACGATCGCTCGATCGGGTGAAGCCGATTCGTTCGGCTCAACCTCCCCGATGGCCCCTCGTTAACTCGTGTGCAGCCGAAGCCCTTGCGTGATTTACGGATATACCGAAATTCCGACTTTCTTGCAGGGTTCATGTCAAGGTCGACACGTCGTCTCGAAATGTCAGGGGAAAAAATGAGGAATGTAGCCAAGAAGGGGATCCTCACGGCCGTGGCCACCGGCAGTGTGCTGGCCTCGACCGCCGGCTACGCCTATGCGGGGGGAGCCGGGGCGCAGGGGGATGCCGTGGGTTCGCCCGGCGTCGCTTCGGGCAACTCGGTGCAGGTGCCGATCGAGGTGCCGATCAACGCCTGCGGCAACACGCTCGACGTGGTCGGCTTGCTGAACCCGTCCTTCGGCAATCACTGTGCCAACGTCAACGGCGGCGGGGGCAACCCGGCGCCGAAGCCCGCCCAGGTCGGTCAGCCCGGCGGCGGTTCGGGTGCCACCGGCGGCGGCGGCGCCGGCGCCGGCGGGGTCGACAGTTCCGGGACGGGCGGAGGCCTGGGCAGCACCCTTCCGGGCACCGCCTCCCTTCCGGGCGCCGGCACCCCGGGCACCGCCTCCCTGCCGGGCACCACCTCCGTTCCGGATGCGGCCACCGTCCCGGGCGCGAGCGCCGCCGGCACCACCGCCAACTCGGCAGGGGTGATCTCCGGCAACAGCGTCCAGGCGCCGGTCGACGTCCCGGTCAACGCCTGCGGCAACTCGGTCAACGTGGCCGGCGTCGGCAACCCGGCGTTCGGCAACCAGTGCGCCAACGTGGAGACGGCCGCCCCGGTCACCCCGACCCCGCCGGTCGAGGGCTGCGTCGAGGCTTGCCCGACTCCGCCGCAGGTCTCCGCCGAGGAGGTCGTGAACGTCGCGCGCAACGGCGCTCCGGCCATCGCCGCCGAAGCCGTCGTGGCGCCCGCCGCCGCCCAGGCCGCCCCGGCGCCGACCGCCCAGCTGGCCTCCACCGGCGCCGGCGGCGTCGAACTGCTCGGGGCCGCCGGTCTCGCGCTGATGCTCGGTGGCGGCGTGCTCTACCGCCGGGCCCGGGCCGGCGCCCGCTGACGCGGCCGACCGCACGCGGAGGCCGGCGCTGAGCCGGCCCCGCACGTGACAACCGCAGGAACGACGCACCCGCGGCCGCCGAGCGAACGGGCGGCCGCGGGTGCGTGAGGACCCGGGGCGGGGTGGGGCCGGAGCCGCGACACCCCGCCCGTCACCAGTTCCGGACCTGCCGGATGATCCGCCGCTTCAGCCGGACCGTCCGGCTCCCGTCGGGGAACAGCCTCAACCGGTCGAGCTCCCAGTGCCCGTACTCGGCGTGCTCGGTGAGCAGTTGGCGCGCCGCGTTGCGCGTGGTGCCGCGCGGCATGCGCAGGGACTGGTACTCGTACTCCGGCTGCCGGACCGGCTTCCGTGGGATCAAAACGCTCCTCCTGGGGATCACCTTCGGGCAAGACTACGGCCTGCCCCGGACAGTCGGCCCGGGCATTTCCGGCCGTCCTCCCGTGCGGGGAGCGGCGGCCCGAAGGAGTGCGATCCGGGTCGTCGACTGACAGTCCATCAGTCCTGGTGCCACTGCCGAAGGGATACCCCGATCCCGGCGCGCGAAGCGGCACCCCAACGGCCCCGGCCGGCCCGCCGCGCGCCGCCCGCGCCCGCTTCACGCCGGTGTCGCGCGGGGACGAAACGTCGCGGATCGGACATCAGGGGGGAAGTTGCGGTGAAATCGCGGGTGTAGGTGACAACCGCTGTGCGTACCGACACCGCGGGGAGATAGCGTCTGCACCATGTCTGATGCCGCGCAGCCCACCATTGCCGAGGTACGCGCCGCCGCTGAGGCGGTCAAGGCCGCCATCGACCGTCATCTGGAAGCGGTGTCAAGCCCCAACGCAGCTGATGATCCCGCCGTTTCCGCCGCTTACGAGCAGCTCGCGACGGCCGCCATCGCCTACGACCAGCTCCTGTACGAGGCCTACGACGAGGTGACGCCCTTCGAGATCCCCGGCGACGAGGGCCCCGGCGGGTACCACGGCCCCGAACAGCCCGAGGCGATCAGCGTGTTGATCCGCCGCGACTACCACGTCGTCGACCCCGAGCGGCTGCGCGCCCAGGCCGAACGGCTGGACGATTCGCTGACGCCGGGCGGAGCCGGCGCGGGCGGGGTGAACGCCGCGATCGGCGTGCTGTTCGGCGAGTACGAGCCCGACGAGATCGCCGCCCGCAGTGAGGAGTTCGGCCTGGAGGAGGCCGACTCGACGCTCTGGGTCGCGGCCACCGAGCCGACCGAGCCGGGTGAGTGGCTGCCCGAGCCCTTCGAGCACGCCGACCCGCAGCTGCTGATCTGCCGGTTCGACGTGAGCGAGGTCTACGACGACGAGGACCCGGACGACTGACGCCGCCCAGGACGCGAAGCCGTCCGGAACGCGCGACGGGCGGGCCCGGGATCACCGGGCCCGCCCGTCCTGCGTTCCGGACGGCGGCTCCGGGGAACCGCCGTCCGGAACACCGGTCAGTACTCCGAGGCGGCGGTGTTCTCGGCGAGGACCGCCCGCAGCCGGGTGGTGCGCGGCTGCGCCGCGCGCCCGGTGACGGCCTGGACGAGCGCCGGGCCTGCCGCGTGCACCACGGACAGGTGCCGCTCGCCGCGGCCGAAGGCCGTGTAGACCCACTGCCGGGTGAGCGCCGGGGCGGCGTCCTCCGGGAGCACCACGACCGCGCCCGGCCAGCGCCGGCCGAGCGCCTGGTGGACGGTCAGCGCCCAGCCGTGCCGCAGCCGGGCGGCCTCGGCCGGCGGGACCGTCCGGCGCGAGCCGTCCGCGTACTCCAGGTGGAGGCCGGAGGCGTCGCCGTCCAGGACCCGGGCCGGGCGGGTGACCCCGGGGGCGGGGGAGTCGACCACCCGGTCGCCCGGGTCGAAGCCGCCGAACCGGCCGGGGCCGGGGTTCAGCCGGGCCTTGGCGGCGGCGTTCAGGGCGCGGGTGCCCGCCGGGCCGCCGTGGCCCGGGGTGAGCAGCACGACCTGCTCGACAGGGATGCCCAGCGCGCGCGGGATGGAGTCGGTGAGCAACTGGATGGCGCGGTGGACGGCCTCGCCGGCGTCCTTGGCGGTCAGGATGACCACCTCCTTGTCCGGCGCCTCGACCGGCTGGAGCTCGCCGATGCCGACGCCGGAGACCAGCTCGCCGATCGGGCCGAAGTCCGGGGTGCGGGAGGCGACCGCCGGGCAGACCTTGGCGGCCAGCAGGTCGGCGAAGAACCGGCCGGGGCCGGCCGACCAGAGCTGGCCCGGGTCCCCGCTGAGCACCAGCCGGGTGCCGTCGGCCAGTGACTCCAGGACGACGGCGGCCAGCTCGACGTCCAGCAGCGGGGCGTCCAGCACGACCAGCAGGTCCAGGGCGAGCGTGCCGTCCGGGGCGCGGCCGGGGCCGGCGGCACCGGAGAGCAGCTCGGCGAGGGTGACGACGGGGGCCTCGGCCCCGTCCGCGGTCCCGGTGAGCGCGGCGAGGGAGTCCCGGCCCTGGTCGGTCCAGGTGGCGGCCCAGGCCCGCAGCCCGAGGCCCCGGGCGGCGGTGACCAGCGCGGCCGGCTCGGCGCGGGCCGCCTCACCGCCGGTGTGCAGCACCACGGCGTGTTCGGCGACGGCCGTGATCAGGGCGGTCGCGGAGGAGGACGGCGCGGCCTCGGCGGCGGCCGCCCAGGCGGTCGGGCCGGCGCTCGGGCCCGCGGCGGGCGGCTGCTCGACCGAGTCCTCGGCGACCGGGGCCGGCGTACCGTCCTCGGCCGCGTCGGAGGAGCCTGCGTCCCCGTCGTCGGCCCCGTCCGGGTCCTCGCCCGGCACGAAGACGGCCATCAGCTGGAGCAGCTTCTCGGCGAGGCTGTCCTCGGCCATCGCCGGCCCCTCCAGGGCGAGCAGCGTCCGGGTCGGTGCCTCGTCCTCCTCGTCGCCTCCCGCCGCGTGCGCCTCGGCGCCGGTCAGCTCCTCCTGGAAGGGCAGCACCCGCCCGTCGGCGACGGCGGCCTGGACCGCGCCGGCCGGATCGGGCATCCGGAGCCGGTCGAGCCCGGCCGTCACCTCGGTCAGCTCCAGGGCGGAGTGCCCGCGCAGCGCCGCCTGCTCCAGCAGCCACGGCACCAGGGCCCGGGCGCGGCGCTCGTCGCCCGGCCCGGCACCGGCGCCGAGCAGCTGCCGGGCGAAGCCGTCGGCGTGCTCGGGCCGGACGCCCGGCAGGCTCAGCACCGACCACGGGTCCTCGCGCAGCCGCTCCGGGGCCTCCTCGCCGAACTCGGCGACGGCGGCCGCGGCCAGCTCGGCCGGGGCGCCGCCGGCGGTCAGCACCTCGGCGGTGGCGCGGAGCGCGTCGGCGCGCTGCCGGTCGGACACCACCGGGGCGGGAGCGGCCGGGGCGGGAACCCGGGCGGGGCGGGGGGCGGCCGGGGCGGCCGGCTCGGGCTCCCCGGGCTCCGGGGCCACGGACGTCGGAGCCGCCGCCGGGGCCTCCCCGGCCGACTCCTCCCCGGCCGGGGCTTCCGCCGGGCGTTCCACCATCGAGGCCTCCGCGCGGGCGGCGCCCGCCCGTGCGGCGCTCTCCGCGGCGTCCTCCGGCTGCATGCCGCGGATCCGCTGGGCCAGCTCCGCGAACTTGGCGGCCTTCTCCTCCGCGGTCAGCCGGGCCCCGGCGGTCACCTCCGGAGCGCCGTTCCCCGTGTCCGTCATCGTCGTCCGCTCCAAGGTCACTCCACTGCAGGTTCTGCTCGACAACCGGGCCCGGGGGTCACAGCTCCGTCCACCCCTGGTCCGGGTAGCGGTGTACCGGCGACGAGATGTCGTCCAGCGCACCACGGATCTCATCCGGAAGCGTAAGCGCCTCCACCGACAGCGCCGCCTGCAGCTGGGCCACCGTCCGGGCCCCGACCAGGGCGCTCGCCACCCCGGGCCGGTCCCGGACCCAGGCCAGCGCGACGGCCAGCGGGGTGCTGGCGAGCCCGTCGGCGGCGGTCGCGAGGGCGTCCACGATGCGTCGCGAGCGCTCCCCGAGGTACGGCTGGACGAACCCGGACAGGTAGGGCGAGGCGCCGCGCGAGTCCTGCGGGATGCCGTGCCGGTACTTGCCGGTGAGCACTCCGCGCCCGAGCGGCGAGCCGGCCAGCACGCCGACCCCGGCGTCCAGCGCGGCGGGCAGCGCCTCCCGCTCGATGCCGCGCTGGAGCAGCGAGTACTCCAGCTGCGCCCCGGCCAGCGGCACCCGGCCGTGGTGGGCGTGCTGCCGGCCGGCGGCCTTGGCGAGCTGCCAGCCGCTGAAGTCGCAGACCCCGACGTAACGGGCGCGCCCGGAGGAGACGGCGATGTCGAGGGCGCTGAGCGTCTCCTCGACCGGGGTCGCCGGATCGAAGGAGTGCACCTGCCACAGGTCGACGTGGTCGGTGCCGAGCCGGCGCAGCGAGGCGTCCAGGGCGGCGAGCAGGTGGCCGCGCGAGCCGTCGAAGCGGCGGGCGGACTCCGGGACGCTGCCGGCCTTGGTGGCGATGACGAGTTCGGAGCGGGGGATCAGGCTGTCGGTGATCCGGGAGATCAGGTACTCGGCGCCGCCGTCCGCGTACACGTCGGCGGTGTCGACCAGGTTGCCGCCGGCGTCGACGAACTCCTTGAGCTGTTCGGCGGCCTCCTGCTCGTCGGTGTCGCGGCCCCAGGTCATGGTGCCGAGGCCGACCCGGGAGACCTGCAGGCCGGTACGGCCGAGGTGACGCTTTTCCATCGGACGGGCCCTCCACTGGCCGGTGGCCCCGGGAGCCCCGGCGGCCCTGTGAACGCGCAGGTGGGGTGAGCTCTCCCCACCTCGGCCGAGCGTAGCGGCCGGTGCGCGGACAGAGGTGCCGACCCGCAGAACGATCATCGGCTCCGGTGTGACCCAACCCACCCCTACCCGTCAGTAGCGCGTTCGGTCCGGGCATGGTTACCCTCGCCACAACCCCGACCCACTGGAAGGTGCGGCAGATGCGACTCGGTATCAACCTCGGCTACTGGGGGCTCGGCATGGACGCCGACAACATCGCCGTGGCCCAGGAGGCGGACCGGCTCGGCTACTCGGTCTGTTGGGCGGCCGAGGCGTACGGCTCGGACGCCGCGACGGTGCTCAGCTTCGTCGCCGCGAGGACCGAGCGGATCGACGTCGGTTCGGCCATCTTCCAGATCCCGGCCCGCACCCCGGCGATGACCGCGATGACCGCGGCGACCCTGGACACCCTGTCCGGCGGCCGCTTCCGGCTCGGCCTCGGCGTCTCCGGCCCGCAGGTCTCCGAGGGCTGGTACGGCGTGAAGTTCGACAAGCCGCTCGCCCGCACCCGCGAGTACGTGGAGATCATCCGCAAGGCGATGTCCCGCGAGCGCCTGGTGCACGAGGGCGCGCACTGGACGCTGCCGCTGCCCGGCGGCCCGGGCAAGCCGATCAAGCTGACCGTGCACCCGGTGCGCGAGCGCATCCCGCTGTACATCGCCGCGATCGGCCCGAAGAACCTGGAGCTGACCGGCGAGATCGCCGACGGCTGGCTGGGCATCTTCTTCTCGCCCGAGCACTCCGCGCTCTCCTTGGACGCGCTGACGGCCGGCCGCGCCAAGGCGGGGAAGACCCTGGAGGGCTTCGACCTCTGCCCGACGGTGAACATCGCGGTCGGCGAGGACGTCAAGGCCGCCGTCGACGGCCTGCGCTCCTACGCCGCGCTCTACATCGGCGGCATGGGCAGCAAGGAGAAGAACTTCTACAACCAGCTCACCCGGCGGATGGGCTACGAGCAGGCCGCCGACGAGATCCAGGAGAAGTACCTCGCCAAGGACTACGCGGGCGCCGCGGCGGCCGTCCCGCACGACCTGATCGACGCCACCTCGCTGATCGGCGACACCGCCCGGATCGCCGACCGGATGCAGGCCTACGCCGAGGCCGGTGTCAGCACCCTGACCCTGGCCCCGTCCGGGTTCACCCTGGACGAGCGGGTCCTGGCGCTGCGCACCGGCGTCGAGGCGCTGGAGCGCGCCGGTCTGGCCTGACCGGGCGGGCCGGCGCGCCGGGCGAGGACGCGCCGGACGCGCCGGGAGGCCGGCGGGAGAGCGGAACTACAGCCAGTCGTGCCGCTTGAAGACCCGGTGCAGCACCAGGCACACCACGGTCATCAGCACCAGCACCGCCGGGTACCCCCAGATCTGGTGCAGCTCGGGCATGTGCTCGAAGTTCATCCCGTAGACGCCCGCGATCATCGTCGGCACGGCGGCCAGCGCCGCCCAGGCCGAGATCTTCCGCATGTCGTTGTTCTGCTGGACGCTGACCTGCGCCAGGTTGGCGCTCAGGATGTCGGACAGCAGCCGGTCCATGCCGTCCACCTGGTCGTTCACCCGGGCCACGTGGTCGGCGACGTCCCGCAGGTAGGGCGCGGTCTCGGGGCGGACGAAGCGGGCACCGCGCTGCAGGGCCGTCATCGGCTCCAGCAACGGGCCGGTGGCCCTGCGGACGGACATCACCTGGCGCTTGTAGCCGTAGATCCGTCCGGCGGTGTCCCGGCCGACCCGGCTGGGGGAGAAGATGTCGGCCTCCAGCTCGTCCAGGTCGGTCTGGAGCCCGGTGGCCACGTCCATGTAGCCGTCCACGACGGTGTCGCAGACCGAGTGCAGCACCGAACTGGGTCCGAAGCGCAGCTGCTCGGGGTCCGCCTCCAGGGCGGCCCGCAGGCCGCTGAGCGGGCTGTCCGCGCCGTGCCGGACCGTCATCACGAAGTCCGGGCCGAGGAAGACCATCACCTCGCCGACGGTGACGACGTGGCCGCCGGGGTGGTACCCGAGGGTCTTCAGGGCGACGAACAGCGAGCCCTGGTAGGCCTCCACCTTGGGGCGCTGGTGGGCGCTGACGGCGTCCTCGACGGCCAGCGGGTGGAGCGCGAACTCCTTGCCGACGTGGTCGAGTTCCTCGGCGGTGGGCTCGAACAGGCCTATCCAGACGAAGCCGTCCGGACCGGCCGCGCGGGCGGCGGCGAGCGCGCCGGCCAGGTCCTCGGGGGCCTCGATCCGGCGGCCGTCGTGATAGGCGGCGCAGTGGACGATCATGCGGGCCATTGTCACCCGATTCGGCCCGTACGGCACGGACCCGGGGGAGACCGGGCCCACCGGCCGCCACCGGCCCGGGGCGGGCGGGCGGAGAACCCGGGTCCACGGCCGGGCCCGGAGGCCGTAGGCTGACCCCATGCCCACCCTGCTGCTCGTCCGCCACGGCCGCTCCACCGCGAACACCGCCGGAATCCTGGCCGGTTGGACGCCCGGAGTGGACCTCGATGACACCGGGCGCGCCCAGGCCGCGGCGCTGGCCGGCCGGCTGGCCGGCGTGCCGCTGGTGCGGGCGGTCAGCAGTCCGCTGGAGCGCTGCCGGCAGACGCTGGAGCCGCTGCTGGCGGTCCGGCCCGAGCTGGGTGCGCCGGCCGAGGACGAGCGGCTGGGGGAGTGCCACTACGGCGAGTGGACCGGCCGCCCGCTGGCCGAGCTGGCCGAGGAGCCGCTCTGGCGCACCGTGCAGGACCACGCCGCCGGGGCCGCCTTCCCCGGCGGGGAGTCGCTGCGCGAGCTGAGCCACCGCACGGTGGACGCGGTGCGCGAGTGGAACCGGAGGATCGCCGTCGAGCACGGCGAGGACGCGGTGTGGATCGCCTGCTCGCACGGGGACGTGATCAAGGCCGTGGTCGCCGACGCGCTCGGGCTGCACCTGGACCACTTCCAGCGGATCAGCGTCGAGCCGTGTTCGGTCACCGCGATCCGCTACACCCCGCAGCGGCCCTTCGTGCTGAGGATGGGTGACACCGGCGACCTCGCCTCGCTCGCCCCCCGGCCCGGCCCGGCCGCGGCCACCCCGTCCGGCGACGCCGTGGTCGGCGGCGCCGTCTGAGCCTCGCCGCCGACGGGCCGCCCGGGGAGGCGCCGTTCGGGGCGGCACCGTCCGCTTCCCCGGGTGCCAACCGCCCCGCCGCCGTCGGCTCGGCTCCCCGGCCGGAGCCCGAAGGTCGTAGGGTGACTGATGAGTCCATCCGGCCGCGATCCGTCCCCGGCGGAACCGTGCCGACCGACACGATCCGGAGCGAGAGCGTGCCCCGTCAGGTCTTCTTCTACGACCAGCCCGAACGGTTCGTGGCCGGCACCCTCGGCCAGCCCGGTGCCCGGGCGTTCTACCTTCAGGCCAGCGCCCGGGGCCGGATCACCAGCGTGTTGCTGGAGAAGACCCAGGTCGCGGCGCTCGCCGAGCGGATCGAGGAGGTCCTGGACGAGGCGCTGCGGCGCAGCGGCGGGGACGCCGCCATCCCGGCCGCCGCCCCGAAGGACCTGCTCGACACCGCCCCGCTGGACCTCCCGCTGGAGCAGGAGTTCCGGGTCGGCACCATGGCCCTGGCCTGGGACAGCGTGGAGGCCTGCCTGGTGGTCGAGGCGCAGGCGCTGGTCGAGGACGAGGAGGAGGAGGCCGCCGAGGCGGTCTTCACCGACGACGAGAACGGCCCGGACATGCTGCGGGTGCGGCTGTCGGGCGCGATGGCCCGGGTCTTCGCCAAGCGCGCGCTGGACCTGGTCGCGGCCGGCCGCAAGCCCTGCCCGTTCTGCAACCTGCCGCTCGACCCGGAGGGCCACCTGTGCCCGCGCGCGAACGGCTACCGGCGCTGAACACCGACACCCCGCCGCAGGCCGACCCGTCGGCCGCCGCCGCGCTGGCCGCCGACGTGCCCACGGCCCTCGCGCTGCTGCGCCAGGGCGAGCTGACCGTGCACGGCCGGCTCACCGAGGCCTCCAACGCCGCGCTGTACTGCACGGTGGCGCACGGCTCGTTGAGCGCCCAGGCCGTCTACAAGCCGGTGGCCGGCGAGCGCCCGCTGTGGGACTTCCCGGACGGCACCCTGGCGGGCCGGGAGGTCGCCGCGTACGAGCTGTCCGCCGCGACCGGCTGGGCGCTGGTCCCGCCCACCGTGCTGCGCGAGGGCCCGCACGGGCCGGGCATGGTGCAGCTGTGGGTCGAGCCGGACCCGGGGGCCGAGCCGCTGCTGGCGCTCCAGGACCCGCGCGGCCCGGAGGCGGGCTGGCTGCCGATCGTCCGGGCCGAGGTCGAGGGCGGGCGGACCGCCCTGCTGGTGCACCACGACGACCGGCGGCTGCGCCGGCTCGCCGTCCTGGACGCGGTGCTCAACAACGCCGACCGCAAGGGCGGCCACCTGATCCCGGCGGCCGACGGCCGGGTGTACGGCATCGACCACGGCGTCACCTTCAACACCGAGGACAAGCTGCGCACCCTGCTCTGGGGCTGGGCCGGCGACCCGCTGCCGGAGGAGGCGCTGGAGGTGCTGGCCCGGCTGGCCGAGCAGTTGGACGGAGAGCTCGCCGAGCGGCTCGCCCCGCACCTGACGGCGGCCGAACTGGACGCCACCCGGGCCCGGGTGGCCGGGCTGCGCGGCTCCGGCCGGCACCCGCTGCCGCCCGAGGACTGGCCCGCGATCCCCTGGCCGCCGGTGTAGAACACCTCGCGGGCCCGTTCCCCGGGCCCGCGAAAAGTCCAGGGGCGGGTCCCGGCGGCCCGCGCGGCCGGTGGTCCGGGCCGGTCTTCGAAAACGGCGGCAGATGGTCTGGACCTTTCCCCGGAACAGGTCGCACACTGCTCCGATGGATGTGCGACGGACCACCCCCACCCCCCGAACCACGCCGGACCTGCCGTTGCACCGGTTACAGGTCCCGCTGCCCCACCTGCTCCCCTTCGCCATCGGCAGCTTCGACGCGATCGGCCCGCTCTCGCGGGCCGGCTTCCCCCACCGGCACTCGTTCTACGAGATCGTCCACGTCACCGGCGGCCACGGCGCCCACGTCCTGGACCTCGTCCACCGGCCGCTGGCGCCACCGCAGTTGTGCGTGATCACCCCCGGCCAGGTGCACTACTGGGCGGACACCGAGGAACTGACCGGCCGGGTCGTCCTGTTCAACGAGGACTTCCTGCTCGGCCACCCCCAGGACCTCGCCGCCCTGCGGGCCCTGGCCACCCGCCCGGCCCTCGCGCTCGGCGAGCAGGCCGACGCGGTCGCCGCGCTGCTCGGCGACATGGAGCACGAGTACCGGACCAGGGCGCCCGGCTACCAGGGTGTGCTGCGCGCCAGCCTGCACATCCTGATCGTCCGGGCGCTGCGCGCCTGTGCCCCGGTCGACCGCCCGGCGGTGCCCAGCCGGCCGGCCGAAGTGGCCGCCGCCTTCACCCGGTTG
The DNA here is from genome assembly GCF_053594915.1 of Kitasatospora sp. NPDC002543. Lineage (NCBI taxonomy): Bacteria > Bacillati > Actinomycetota > Actinomycetes > Kitasatosporales > Streptomycetaceae > Kitasatospora > Kitasatospora sp. NPDC002543. The sequence goes on from NZ_JBSFWR010000028.1 coordinate 16,913, forward strand.
ATCGCCCGGCCCGGCGGGGTGCGGCACTCGGTGGCCTCCACCGCGCAGGAGCTCGGCGTCTCCCCGGGGCACCTGCAGACCCTGGTGAAGCAGGCCACCGGCCGCACCCCCGGCGGACTGATCCGCCGCCAGCAGACCCTGGAGGCCAAACGGCTGCTCGCCTGCACGGATTTGACGATCCGTCAGGTCGCCAAGGAGGCGGGCTTCGTCGACCCGGCGTACTTCTGTCGGTTCTTCCGCCGGGAGACCGGGATGACCCCGGGGGAGTTCCGGTCCAGGGTCGACGGAAATCACCACGATCCCCGGATCATGTCCATCGCGGTCGCACCCGACGGCCCGTAACTTTGCTGCTGGCCACCGGTGGCCGGTCCGGCGCGCGCGAACGGGCTGCCGGTCCGGCCCTTGTCATGCCCCCACCATGGCAAGGGCCGCCCCCACCCCGCCTCATGAGAAGGAGACGGCGCATGCCCACACCGCCCGACGGCATGATCAGCCGCAAGACCGTACTGAAGGCCGCCGCCGCGCTCGGGGCTGCCCCGCTGCTCGTCGGCGGCGGCGTCGCCCTGGCCCGGGACCAGATCAGCAGCGGCGAGCCGCTCGCTCCCACCCCCGAGTGCCACGACGGGGACGCCCCCACCATCGAGCAGATCGAAGGGCCGTACTTCAAACCCAACTCCCCGCTGCGCAGCTCGATGGTCAACGACGGCCCCGGCACCCACCTGGTCGTCAGCGGCTACGTCTTCGGCCGCGCCTGCCGGCCCATCTCCGGAGTGCTGCTGGACTTCTGGCAGGCCGACGACGGCGGCAACTACGACAACGTCACCTACACCTTCCGCGGCCACCAGTTCACCGACGCCAACGGCGCGTACAAGCTGGACACCATCGTGCCCGGCCTCTACCCGGGCCGCACCCGGCACCTGCACGTCAAGCTCCAGGCGCCCGGCCGCCCGATCATCACCACCCAGCTGTACTTCCCGAACGAGCCGCGCAACAACACGGACAGCATCTACGACCCCCGGCTGCTGATGAACGTCCGGCAGAACGGGTCGACCCGCGAGGCCGGCTTCGACTTCGTGCTGAACGTCGCGCAGACGCCCGGCACGCCGAGCCCGTCGCCCACGGTCACCCCGACCGGCGGCCCCAGCACGCCGCCGCCGGGCGGCACCTGGGCCGCGGGCACGGCGTACAAGGCGGGCGACCGCGTCACCTACTCCGGCGTCTCCTACACCTGCCTCCAGGCGCACACCGCCATGGCGGGCTGGGAGCCGCCGAACGTGCCGGCCCTCTGGCAGCGGTCGTAGCGGCTCCGACCGCGTCCCCCGGGGCGCCGGGCGCCCGGTCGGCGGCAGGGCCGACCGGGCGCTCAACCACGTCCGGAGCCGGGGGCGGATTCCGGACACGGCCGGTTCCGCGACACGCCAGTTCCGTGCAGTACCAGTCGGGAATCCGCCAGGCAATGGCAGGAAGCGAATCCAGTCGATCTTTCGTACTGGTTAGGCTTTCAAATGTTCGCAAGGTTAAAGTTGTTTCCATGCATGCCTGGCCCGCCTCCGAGGTTCCCGCCCTGCCTGGTCAGGGGCTCCCCCTCCGTATCCACGACACCGCAGCGGGCACGGTCCGCGAGGTCGTGCCGCTGGACGGCACCGCCCGGATCTACGTCTGCGGCATCACTCCCTACGACGCGACCCACATGGGCCACGCCGCCACCTACAACGCGTTCGACCTGGTGCAGCGCGTCTGGCGGGACGCCGGTCACGACGTCCTGTACATCCAGAACGTCACCGACGTCGACGACCCGCTGCTCGCCCGCGCGGTCGAGACCGGCCAGGACTGGACCGCTCTGGCCGAGCGCGAGACGGCCCTGTTCCGCGAGGACATGACCGCGCTGCGCATGCTCCCGCCGGCCCACTACATCGGCGCCGTCGAGTCGATCCCGTGGATCGTCCCGATCGTCCAGAAGCTGCTGGCCTCCGGTGCCGCCTACGAGGTGGACGGCGACATCTACTTCTCGGTCGACGCCGACCCGCGCTTCGGCGAGGTCTCCGGCCTCACCCGCGAGGCGATGCGCCCGGTCTTCGCCGAGCGCGGCGGCGACCCGGACCGCCCCGGCAAGCGCAACCCGCTGGACGCCCTGCTCTGGCTGGCCGCCCGCCCGGGCGAGCCCGCCTGGGACACCGAGCTCGGCCACGGCCGCCCCGGCTGGCACATCGAGTGCGTCGCCATCGCCCTCCAGTACCTCGGCATGTCCTTCGACATCCAGGGCGGCGGCAGCGACCTCTCCTTCCCGCACCACGAGATGGGCGCCGCGCACGCCCAGGTCGCCACCGGCACCCACCCGTACGCCAAGGCGTACGTGCACGCCGGCATGGTGGCCCTGGACGGCCACAAGATGTCCAAGTCCCGCGGCAACCTGGTGTTCGTCTCGGCGCTGCGCCGCGAGGGCGTCGACCCGGCGGCGATCCGCCTGGCGCTGCTCTCGCACCACTACCGGGCGGACTGGGAGTGGACCAAGAGCACCCTGGACGACGCCGTCGAGCGCCTCGCCCGCTGGCGCGCCGCGGTCTCCCGCCCGGACGGCCCGTCGGCCGGGCAGCTGCTCGCCGAGGTCCGCGAGGCGCTCGCGAACGACCTGGACGCGCCCGCCGCGCTGGCCGCGGTCGACCGCTGGGCGGCCCTCCAGGACACCGAGGGCGGCACCGACACCGGCGCGCCCGGCCTGGTGACCCGCACCGTGGACGCCCTGCTCGGCGTCGCGCTGTAACCCGCACCCGCACGGAACGCCGAAGGGGCGTCAGGACACCTGGTCCTGACGCCCCTTCGGCACAGACGGGCCGGGCGGGCACAGACGGGCCGGGCGGGCACAGGTGGGCCCGGGCGGGCCCTACTCGTCCTCGGCGCCGTCCTGGCTCTCCCGGGCGGGGCCGCCCGGCGCCTCCGGGTCGGCCGGCCGCTCGGCGGTGGCGTGCCCGGCCACCGGCTTCTCGCCCGTCGGCCCGACGTTCTCCCGGCGGCGCAGGTAGCGCTCGAACTCGCGGGCGATGGCGTCGCCGGAGGCCTCCGGCAGCTCCGCGGTGTCCTGCGCCTCCTCCAGCTGCTGGACGTACTCGGCCACCTCGCTGTCCTCGGCGGCCAGCTGGTCCACGCCGAGCTGCCAGGCCCGGGCGTCCTCGGCGAGCTCGCCCGGCGGGATGCGCAGGTCCAGCAGGTCCTCCAGCTTGTTGAGCAGGGCCAGCGTGGCCTTGGGGTTCGGCGGCTGCGAGACGTAGTGCGGCACCGCGGCCCAGAGCGTCACGGCCGGCACCCCGGCGTGGGTGCAGGCCTCCTGGAGCACCCCGACGATGCCGGTGGGGCCCTCGTAGCGGCTCTCCTCCAGGTCCAGCCGGCGGGCCAGCTCCGGGTCGGAGGTGACCCCGCTGACCGGCACCGGGCGGCTGTGCGGGGTGTCCCCGAGCAGCGCGCCCAGGATCACCACCAGCTCGACGCCCAGCTCGTGCGCGAAGCCCAGCAGCTCGTTGCAGAACGAGCGCCAGCGCATGCTCGGCTCGATGCCGCGGATGAGAACGATGTCCCTGGTCGTCGGTTCGGTCACCCGGATCACCGAGAGCCGGGTGGTCGGCCAGGTGATCCGGCGGATGCCGCCGTCCAGCCAGACCGTGGGCCGGTTGACCTGGAAGTCGTAGTAGTCCTCCGCGTCCAGGGCGGCGAACACCTTGCCGTTCCAGGTCTCGTCCAGATGCGCCAGCGCCGCGGAGGCGGCGTCGCCGGCGTCGTTCCAGCCCTCGAAGGCGCAGACCATCACCGGGTCGATCAACTCGGGAACATCTTCCAGCTCGATCACCCAGCGTCTCCCTCCGGTCGGCGGTCGGGCCTGCGCCGCCCCGGCTGGCCTGCCGGAGCGCCGACGGGCCGGCTGCCGACTGTCGAACCTCTCGTCTCCCATGGAACGCCTCGCTCCATGGTCCCTACCTGCCCAGCCTACGGGCTTTGATGCGCATGGCGGCCGGGCACCGGGACAGTCTGCGGGAGCGGGCGGTCGCGAGCCACCGGATATCGGCGGCCCCGGGCTGACGGTCCGTCAGGCGTTCACCGGGGGCGAGGAGTGTTCGACCTGCGACGCGGCGTGACGGAACGGGCCTCGGCGGGGCGTGACGGGCCGCGGCACGAGGAGCCGCGGCGGGCCGGGGCGGCCGCTACCCCGCGTCCGCCCACCCGTCGCGGTACGCCGCCCAGTGCTCGGGCCGCGAGGCGAAGTCCACGTACAGCGCGACCCCGAAGCCGGCCCGCCGCCGGTCCTCCCGGCCCAGGCCCAGCCGCACGCCCCGGACGGCGGCCCGGACGGTCTCGGCGTCTCCCCAGTGGCCCCACTTGTCGTCCCAGAAGAAGGGGAGCCCCATCAGCAGGTCCACGTCGGCCGGGGTCGCCCGCAGGGCCAGTTCGGTCTGCCGGGCGACGTAGCCGCCGTACAGCGGCTCGGTGGGCATCGAGGTGTCGTAGCTCATCACCGCGATCTGGTCGACCCGGCGGGCGGTCTCGGTGAAGTACGCCGCGTCCCACCACTTGCCGTGGCCGGTGAGCAGGATGCCGGCCGTGTGCAGGCCGGGGACGGGGTCGATCTGCGGGGCGGCCACCGACAGCTTCGCGCCACGCTCCGCGGTGACGGGGCGGACCCGGTCGAGCAGCGCGAGCCAGCCGGCCGAGCCGGGGCGGATCGGCTCCATGTCGAAGTGCACGCCGTCGAAGCCGAGGTCCAGCACCTGGCGGGCGGAGGCGGTGATCCGGTCCCGAGTGGGGCCGTCCTCCAGGTCCAGGGCGTCCTTCTCCGGCTTGACCTCGTCGCCCAGCCAGCTCTGCAGTCGTACGCCGGGCAGCTCCCGGTGCACGGTGTCGGTGAACCAGCGGCCCCGGGGGTGGACGGCGGGCGGCAGCGAGCCGTCGTGCTCCAGCGGGCCGGTGTGCACATAGAGGTCCCGGATGCCGGTTCCGGCCAGCTGCCGGCCCAGCTCGGCCACGTCGGCCTCGGTCTTGCGGCCGTCGACCCAGGCGTGGCCGAGCCAGAGCGCGTCCCGGCCCCGGGTGCGGGCGTCGGCGGCGGGCTCGCCGGTGTAGTGCAGCCGGAACACGGCGAACGCCGAGCCCAGCGCGGCGACCGGAACGGCCGCCACGAGCACCAGCACCAGCAGGGCACGGCGCCACCGGGACCATGCCCGCCAGCGGTCGCGCAGCGCGCGGAACGGGGCCGTCAGGGCCCGGCCCGCCCGCTGCGCGCAGGTCCGGAATCCGGCCACGCGCTTGCTCCCCCCTTGCGGTCGAGCGCTCAGGATACGGAACGGACCGGCGGGCCGAGCCGTGGGGCGGATACCCTGGCCACGTGCGTGCCCGACCAAGCGGGTTCGCAAAGCCGACAGCCGTCGCACCAGGGAGAAGCCCCATGGCCACAGCAGCCACCCCGTCCATCACTCAGCAGAGTCGCGCGAACGCGCTTCGTGAAGCACTCGCCACCCGGGTGGTGGTCGCCGACGGTGCCATGGGCACCATGCTCCAGGCGCAGGACCCGACGCTGGAGGACTTCCAGAACCTCGAAGGCTGCAACGAGGTCCTCAACGTCACCCGCCCGGACATCGTCCGCTCCGTCCACGAGGCCTACTTCGGTGTCGGCGTGGACTGCGTGGAGACCAACACCTTCGGCGCGAACTTCAGCGCGCTCGGCGAGTACGAGATCGCGGAGCGGATCTTCGAGCTGTCCGCGGCCGGCGCCCGGATCGCCCGCGAGGTGGCCGACGCCCACGCCGCCGCCGACGGCCGCACCCGCTGGGTGCTCGGCTCGATCGGCCCCGGCACCAAGCTGCCGACCCTCGGCCACGCCCCGTACGAGACCCTGCGCGACGGGTTCCAGGAGAACGCGGCCGGCCTGATCGCCGGCGGCGCCGACGCGCTGCTGGTCGAGACCAGCCAGGACCTGCTGCAGACCAAGGCCGCCATCCTGGGATCCAAGCGCGCCCTGGCCGAGGCCGGGCTGGACCTGCCGGTGCTGGTGCAGGTGACGGTGGAGACCACCGGCACCATGCTGCTCGGCTCGGAGATCGGCGCCGCGCTCACCGCGCTGGAGCCGCTGGGCGTGGACTACATCGGCCTCAACTGCGCCACCGGCCCGGCCGAGATGAGCGAGCACCTGCGCTACCTCGCCAAGAACGCCCGGATCGGCCTGTCCTGCATGCCGAACGCGGGCCTGCCGGTGCTCGGCAAGGACGGCGCCCACTACCCGCTCTCCCCGGCCGAACTGGCCGACGCCCACGACGTGTTCACCCGCGAGTACGGCCTCTCGCTGGTCGGCGGCTGCTGCGGCACCACCCCCGAGCACCTGCGCCAGGTGGTCGAGCGGGTCCAGGGCCGTCCGATCGCCGTCCGTGAGCCGAGGCCGGAGCCCTCGGCGGCCTCGCTGTACCAGGCGGTGCCGTTCCGCCAGGACACCTCGTACCTGGCGATCGGCGAGCGCACCAACGCCAACGGCTCGAAGAAGTTCCGCGAGTCGATGCTGGCCGGCGACTGGCAGGCCTGCGTGGAGATCGCCCGCGACCAGATCCGGGACGGCTCCCACCTGCTGGACCTCTGCGTGGACTACGTCGGCCGCGACGGCGTCGCCGACATGAAGGAGATCGCGGGCCGGCTGGCCACCGCCTCCACCCTGCCGATCGTGCTGGACTCCACCGAGCCGCCCGTGCTGCGGGCCGGCCTGGAGGCGCTCGGCGGCCGCGCGGTGCTCAACTCGGTCAACTACGAGGACGGCAACGCCCCCGACTCGCGGTTCGGCCGGATCGCCTCGCTGGCCCGCGAGCACGGCGCCGGCCTGATCGCGCTGACCATCGACGAGAGCGGCCAGGCCCGTACCGCCGACACGAAGGTCGCGATCGCCGAGCGGCTGATCGCCGAACTCACCGCCGACTACGGCATCGACGAGGGCTCCATCCTGGTCGACTGCCTCACCTTCACCCTGGCCACCGGTCAGGAGGAGTCCCGCCGGGACGGCATCGAGACCATCGAGGCGATCCGCGAGCTCAAGCGCCGCCACCCCGCCGTGCAGACGACCCTGGGCCTGTCCAACATCTCCTTCGGCCTCAACCCGGCCGCCCGGGTGGTGCTCAACTCGGTCTTCCTGCACGAGTGCGTGGAGGCCGGCCTGGACTCGGCGATCGTGCACGCCTCCAAGATCCTGCCGATCTCCCGGATCCCCGAGGACCAGCGCGAGGCCGCGCTCGACCTGGTCTACGACCGCCGCCGGGACGGCTACGACCCGCTGCAGCGCCTGCTGGAGCTGTTCGAGGGTGTCTCCGCCGCCTCGGTGAAGGCCTCCAAGGCCGAGGAGCTGGCCGCGCTGCCGCTGGACGAGCGGCTGCAGCGCCGGATCATCGACGGCGAGCGGAACGGCCTGGAAGCCGACCTGGACGAGGCGCTGACCGTCCGCCCGGCGCTGGAGATCATCAACGACACCCTGCTGGCCGGCATGAAGGTGGTCGGCGAGCTCTTCGGCTCCGGCCAGATGCAGCTGCCGTTCGTGCTCCAGTCCGCCGAGGTGATGAAGACCGCGGTGGCCCACCTGGAGCCGTACATGGAGAAGTCCGACAGCGAGGGCAAGGGCACCATCGTGCTGGCCACCGTCAAGGGCGACGTCCACGACATCGGCAAGAACCTGGTCGACATCATCCTGTCCAACAACGGCTACAACGTGGTCAACCTGGGCATCAAGCAGCCGGTCTCGGCGATCCTGGACGCCGCGCAGGAGCACAACGCGGACGTGATCGGGATGTCCGGCCTGCTGGTGAAGTCCACCGTGATCATGAAGGAGAACCTGGAGGAGCTGAACCAGCGCAAGCTGGCCGCGAGCTTCCCGGTGATCCTCGGCGGCGCCGCGCTCACCCGGGCCTACGTCGAGCAGGACCTGCACGAGATCTACGAGGGCGAGGTCCGCTACGCCCGGGACGCCTTCGAGGGCCTGCGGCTGATGGACGCGCTGATCGCGGTCAAGCGCGGCGTGCCGGGCGCGGCCCTGCCGGAGCTCAAGCAGCGCCGGCACGCCCGGGTCGTGGTGGAGGAGCCGGAGCCCGAGGTCAACCTCGGCCAGATCCGCTCCGACGTCGCCGTCGACAACACCGTGCCCGCCCCGCCGTTCTGGGGCGACCGGATCGTCAAGGGCATCCCGTTCGCGGACTACGCCTCCTGGCTGGACGAGGACGCGCTGTTCAAGGGGCAGTGGGGCCTGAAGGCCGCGCGCACCGGCGAGGGCCCCTCGTACGAGGAGCTGGTGGAGACCGAGGGCCGGCCGCGGCTGCGGGCCTGGCTGGACCGGCTGCAGACGGAGGGCTGGCTGGAGGCCGCCGTGGTCTACGGCTACTACCCGGCCAACTCCAAGGGCGACGACCTGATCGTCTTCCACGATGACGGCACCGAGCGCACCCGCTTCACCTTCCCGCGCCAGCGGCGCGGGCGCCGGCTCTGCCTGGCCGACTTCTTCCGCCCGGAGGAGTCCGGGGTGCGGGACGTGGTGGGCCTCCAGGTGGTCACCATGGGCAACCGGATCTCGGAGGCGGCCAACGAGCTGTTCGCCGACAACTCCTACCGGGACTACCTGGAGCTGCACGGCCTCTCGGTGCAGCTGGCCGAGGCGCTGGCCGAGTTCTGGCACGCGCGGGTCCGCTACGAGCTGGGCTTCTCCGGCGAGGACCCGCAGGACGTCAAGGACATGTTCGCGCTCAAGTACCGCGGCGCCCGCTTCTCGCTCGGCTACGGGGCCTGCCCCGAGCTGGAGGACCGGGCCAAGATCGCCGAGCTGCTGAAGCCGGAGCGGATCGGCGTGGTGCTCTCCGAGGAGTTCCAGCTGCACCCGGAGCAGTCCACCGACGCGATCGTGATCCACCACCCGGAGGCGAAGTACTTCAACGCCCGGTAACCCCCGGTTTCCACCGCGTTCGCTCTTTCCGGACGAAGCGGGCGTATCCTGGATGATCCTGAACGGGCCGGTCCGCTCACCTGCGGGCCGGCCCGAGCCTTCCCCGGGAGCGTCCCGGGCCTGCCGGAAGGACCCCTGCCATGACGACCAGCCCCACCGCCACGCGCGTCCTCGACCACGGGGACGGCCGCGGGCTCCAGGCGGTGCTGCTGGACATGGACGGGACGCTGGTGGACACCGAGGACTTCTGGTGGCAGGCCGAGGCCTCGCTCTTCGCCGAGCTGGGCCACGAGCTGGACGAGGCGGACCGCGCCCAGGTGGTCGGCGGCCCGATGGCCAGGGTGATGGAGTACCTGGTCGCCCGGACGGGGGCGGACATCGCGCCGGCCGACCTCGGGGTGCTGGTCAACCAGCGCTTCGTGGACCTGCTGGCCGGCGGCGTGCCGCTCATGCCGGGCGCCGAGCGGCTGCTCAACACCCTTGCCGCGCACGGGATTCCGGCCGCCCTGGTGTCCGCCTCGCAGCGGCACGTGATCGACATCGTGCTGCGCTCGCTGGGCGCCCACCACTTCGCCTTCACCATCGGCGGGGACGAGGTGCCGCGCACCAAGCCGTTCCCGGACCCGTACCTGGAGGCGGCCCGGCGGCTGGGTGCGGAGCCGTCCCGCTGCGTGGTGATCGAGGACACGCCGACCGGGGTGCGGGCGGGCGAGGCGGCCGGCTGCCCGGTGGTCGCGGTGCCCTCGGTGGCGGCGATCGAGCCGGCTCCGGGGCGGCTGGTGCTGTCCTCGCTGGAGCAGGTCGACCTCGACCTGTTGCACTCCCTGGTCGCCTCACGCGTGTGATTGTCGTCTCATTGCGACCCGGCCCTACCGGCCGGTAAGCGGCCCCGAGGGTCTCCGCGCCGGAGTCGTCGCAGGAGAAAACGGGCATTGGCTGACAACTCGTCGGGCGCGTCGTGATGCCCTCAACCACCGTGTCCCAAACGTCATCTGCGCGGGTACCGGTCGTACGTGTTCGATGTGGCACGCTACTCCAGTTCGTGCCACCCAGAAGGACGCGCCTCGTGAAGACTTCAGCTGAACGCCTGGCAGTACTCGGTTGCGCCGGTCTGGTCGCCGTGTCGGTCGCGGGCTGTGGATCGGTGACCGACGTGGTCAAGGGGGACGGCGGCAAGTCCATAACCATGGGCACCACCCAGTTGACCGGTGTCCTGGACCCGGCGGCGGCGTACGACGCCGGTTCCTGGCTGCTGCTGCGCAACACCTTCCAGTCGCTGCTCACCTTCCAGGCCGCCTCCAGCTCGCCGTCCCCGGACGCCGCGCAGTCCTGCGAGTTCACCGGCAGTGAGGCCATCGAGTACCACTGCACCCTGAAGCCCGGCCAGAAGTTCTCCAACGGCCACCCGCTGACGGCCCAGGACGTGGTGTTCTCGATCGAGCGCACCAAGAAGATCAACGACCCGAGCGGCCCGGTCGAGCTGCTCGACTCGATCAAGTCCGTCGAGGCCAAGGGCGACAACGAGGTGCTCTTCCACCTCTCCGCGCCGGACGCCACCCTCCCGGCCAAGCTGGCCAGCCCGGTCGGCGCCATCGTGGACCACCAGGTCTACCCCGCCGACAAGGTCCTCCCGAACGACAAGCTGATCGGCTCCGGCCCGTACCGCTTCGACTCGGTCGAGAACCTGAGCGGCGGCAAGCAGCTGGGCAAGGTCGTCATGTCGGCCAACGACAAGTACGGCGGCGAGGCGAAGCTCCGGAACAGCAAGTTCACCGTGCGGTACTTCGACAAGTCGGAGGACCTGAAGGGCGCGCTGGACCGCAGCGAGGTCGACCTCACCGACAACAGCCTGGAGCCGAACACCGCCGCCCAGGTCCGCTCCGACCAGCAGGGCGGCAAGACCGACCTCCAGGTGACCGAGGGCGACAGCAACGACACCCGTTCGCTGGTCCTCAACACCAAGGACCCGCTGATGAGCAACGTCGCCGTGCGCCAGGCCGTGGCCCAGATGATGGACCGCAAGGCACTGGCCCGCGACGTCTTCGCGCGCACCGTCCAGGCGCTCTACTCGATGGTCCCGGCCGGCCTGCCCGGCCACACCACGGCCTTCTTCGACCGCTACGGCGACCAGGACGTGAACAAGGCGAAGAAGATCCTGGCCGACGCCAAGATCCAGACCCCGGTCAAGTTCACCCTGACCTGGTCCCGTTCGCGGGCCGGCAGCAACGAGGCCGAGACGCTGAAGAAGCAGCTGGAGACCGGCGGCGTCTTCCAGGTGACGCTCGCCCAGGAAGCGGACTGGGACTCGTACCGGAAGGGCTGGTCCGAGGGCAAGTACCAGGCGTACGTCATCGGCTGGTTCGCCGACTACCCGGACCCGGACAACTACCTCGCCCCGCTGCTGATCAACGGCGGCGCCTACCACCACGGTTGGGACGACCCGCGGATCAGCGGGCGGCTGGTGCCGGAGGGCCTCAAGCAGACCGACCGCAGCGCCGCGGCCGCCACCTACGCGCAGATCCAGTCGATCGAGGCCGAGAACGTGCCGCTGATCCCGCTCTACCAGAACAAGTCCTTCTTCGCGGCCCGCTCGTACGTCACCGGCGTCGAGTCCACCGTCGACACCACCGGCTACTTCCGCTTCTGGGAGATCAGCCGGACCAACAAGTAGCGCCCGCAGGACGGCGGCCCGCCCGCATCCCCGCCGAGACGGGGAGCGGACGGGCCGCCGTGACGTTTCTGCGGCCCCTGGAGGGCCACCCGGGCCCCTACAGGGCTCCCGGGCGCACCAGGCCGCTCTCGTAGGCGTACACGGCCGCCTGCACCCGGTCGCGCAGCTGGAGCTTGGTCAGCACGTGGCCCACGTGGGTCTTCACGGTGGTCTCGCTGACGAACAGCTCGGCCGCGATCTCCGCGTTCGACAGCCCGCGCGCCACCAGCTTCAGCACCTCCAGCTCGCGCTCGGTCAGCGCGCTCAGCGCCTGCGGCGGCGCCTCGTCGCCCGAGGGCAGCTTGGTGGCGTACATGTCCAGCAGCCGGCGGGTGATGCTCGGCGCCAGCATTGCCGCGCCGTCCGCGACCACCCGGATCGCCTGAACCAGCTCCTCGGCCGGGACGTCCTTCAGCAGGAAGCCGCTGGCGCCCGCGCGCAGCGCCTCCACCACGTACTCGTCCAGGTCGAAGGTGGTCAGCACCAGCACCTTGGCCGGGCCGTCCCGCCCCGGGCCGGCGATCCGGCGGGTCGCCTCGACGCCGTCCATCCTGGGCATCCGGATGTCCATCAGCACCACGTCGGGCTGCAACGCCCGCACCTGGTCCAGCGCCTGCTGGCCGTCGCCGGCCTCGCCGACCACCACGAGGTCGGACTCGGCCTCCAGGATCATCCGGAAACCGGTGCGCAGCAGCGGCTGGTCGTCGACCAGCAGCACTCGGATCGTCACCTAGGACTCCTTGCTCATCGGATCCCCCGTGGGATCGCTTGCATCCGACGTACGGGCCGGCGGGACCGGCAGCGGGTACGGCGGCGGGGTGCCGCCGAACTCCGGGCAGCTGGCCTGATGGTCGCACCAGTCGCAGAGGCGGTTGCGGGTGGCCGGGAAGTCCCCGGTGGCCACCGCCTGGCCGATCCGCTCCCACAGTGCCTGGAGCTTGCGCTCCACGGCGAGCAGGTCCGCCTGGTCCGGGTCGTAGCTGACCACGTCCCCGCCGCCGCCGAGGTAGACCAGCTGGAGGCGCTTGGGGATCACGCCCTTCCAGCGCCACACCACCAGGGCGTAGAACTTCATCTGGAACATCGCCTTGCCCTCGAAGTCCCGCGAGGGCGCGCGGCCGGTCTTGTAGTCGACCAGCCGGACCTCACCGGTCGGGGCGACGTCCACCCGGTCGATGTAGCCGCGCAGCAGCAGCCCCGAGTCCAGGGCCGTCTCCACGTAGAGCTCCCGCTCCACCGGGTGCAGCCGGGTCGGGTCCTCCAGCCGGAACCACTGGCCGACCAGCTTCTCGGCGTCCGCCAGCCAGCGGGTCAGCGCCGCGCCGTCCGGGTCGTCCGGGAAGAGCGAGCCCAGCTCCGGGCGCTCGCCCAGCAGCCGCTCCCACTGCGGGCGCAGCAGGCCCAGCGCCCGCTCCGGCGTCCGCTCGGCCGCCGGGCTGTCGAACAGCCGCTCCAGCACCGCGTGCACCAGGGTGCCCCGGGTCGCCGCCGAGCTCGGCGGCTCGGGCAGCCGGTCGATCACCCGCAGCCGGTACAGCAGGGGACAGGTGAGGAAGTCCCCCGCTCGGGACGGGGAGAGCCCGGTCGGGGGTGCCGCCGGACGCCCGGCGGCACTGGTGGTCTCGGTGTGCTGCATGACCACGACCCTATTGCCCTTCGCCGTCATCCCGCTGCCACGGTGCTGCCGGAGCGGCCGACGAGTGGGTATGAAGGCAGCAGGAGGGCCGCGCGGCGCGGGAGGGCCACGATCACGTAGCGTGGGCGCACCGGGCACGACGGGGGAGACGACCGAAGGGATCACGGTGAGCGACAGCAGGGGGCAGCAGCCCTCCGACCAGCCACCGCGGGCGGGCGGCGGGCGTCCGGCGCCGCCGCCGCCCGAGCGCCGCGGCGGCATCCTGATGGGCCGGCCCTTCGGCGTGCCCATCTACGTGACCCCCTCCTGGTTCGTCATCGCCGCACTGATCACCTGGGTGTTCGGCGGGCAGCTGGGCGACGTGCTGCCCGACCTGGGCGGCGCCCGCTACCTGGTCGCGTTCTCCTTCGCGGTCGCCTTCTACGCCTCCGTCCTGGTGCACGAGCTCGCCCACACCCTGGTCGCGCTGCGCTACAAGCTCGGGGTGCGGCGGATCCAGCTCCAGTTCTTCGGCGGGGTCTCCGAGATCGAGAACGAGGCGGAGAGCCCCTGGCGGGAGTTCTGGCTGGCCTTCGTCGGCCCGCTGCTCTCGCTGCTGCTGGGCGGCGTGTTCTACCTCGCGGTGCGGGCGGTGGAGCTGTCCACCGTGCCCGGGGTGCTGCTCACCGGCCTGATGGTCTCCAACCTGGTGGTCGCCGCCTTCAACCTGCTGCCCGGGCTGCCGCTGGACGGCGGCCGGATGCTGCGCGCGGTCGTCTGGGCGATCACCGGCAAGCCGATGGCCGGCACCGTGGCCGCCGCCTGGGTCGGCCGGGGGCTCGCCGTCGCCGTGCTCATCGGCCTGCCGCTGCTGAGCGCCGCCCGCGGGATCGAGCGCACCACCACCGACACCCTGGTGGACGCCGTGCTGGCCGCGGTGCTCGCCGCGATCATCTGGAACGGCGCCACCGGCAGCCTGCGCAACGCCCGGCTCAAGGAGGTGCTGCCCGGCCTGCGGCTGCGCGAGGTGGCCCGGCGGGCCGTCGAGGTCACCGCCGACACCCCGCTCGGCGAGGCGCTGCGCCGCGCCCGCGAGGCCCAGGCCGGCGCGGTGATCGTGGTGGACGGCCGGGGCGAGCCGATCGCCCTGGTGCGCGAGTCCGCCGTCCGCTCGGTGCCAGAGCACCGCCGCCCCTGGGTGGCCGTCGGCCCGCTCGCCCGGGACCTCGAACCCGGGCTGCGGCTGGACGCCGACCTCGGCGGCGAGGACCTGCTGCGGGCGGTCCAGGCCACCCCGGCGGGGGAGTACCTGGTCGTCGAGTCGGACGGCCGGGTGTACGGCGTCGCCGCGCTCAGCGACATCGAGCAGCGGCTGACCGCGGCCCTGACCGGCCGCTGACCGCCCGCCGATCACCCGTGTCCTGCGAGCCGGTCCGCTTCCCTTAGGATTGTCGGCATGTCCGAACCGACCGGTGCCGCCCGCAGACGCGGGCCCTTCCAGGTCGGGGACCAGGTCCAGCTGACCGACCCCAAGGGTCGCCACTACACGTTCACGCTCCAGGCCGGGAACCAGTTCCACACCCACAAGGGTGCGTTCCCGCACGACGAGCTGATCGGCGCTCCCGAAGGCACGGTCGTGCGCACCACGGGGAACGTCCCGTACCTCGCGCTGCGCCCCCTGCTCCCCGACTACGTCCTGTCCATGCCTCGCGGCGCCGCCGTGATCTACCCCAAGGACGCGGGTCAGATCCTGGCGATGGCCGACATCTTCGCGGGTGCCCGCGTGGTCGAGGCCGGTGTCGGCTCGGGCGCGCTCAGCACGTACCTGCTGCGCGCCGTGGGGGAGCAGGGCCTGCTCGCCTCCTACGAGCGCCGGCAGGACTTCGCCGACATCGCCCAGGGGAACGTCGAGCGCTACTTCGGCGGCCCGCACCCGGCGTGGAAGCTCACCGTCGGCGACCTCCAGGACAACCTGGTCGAGACCGACGTCGACCGCGTCATCCTCGACATGCTGGCCCCCTGGGAGTGCCTGGACGTCGCCTCCAAGGCGCTCGTCCCCGGCGGCCTCATCTGCTGCTACGTGGCCACCACCACGCAGATGTCCAAGACCGTCGAGGCGCTGCGCGAGCACGGCACCTTCACCGAGCCGCAGGCCTGGGAGACCATGGTCCGCACCTGGCACCTGGAGGGCCTGGCCGTCCGCCCGGACCACCGGATGATCGGGCACACCGGCTTCCTGCTCACCGCCCGCCGCCTGGCGGACGGCGTGGAGCCGCCGCTGCGCCGCCGCCGCCCGGCCAAGGGCGCGTACGGCGAGGACTACGACAACGGGGCGCCCGAGCCCTCCCTCCAGGACCGTGCCGCCGCCCGCAAGGCCGCCCGCGCCCAGGAGGCGGACCAGCCCGACCTGGGCTGAGCCGGAACCACCGAGAAGGGGTGGCCGCGAGCACGTCGCTCGCGGCCACCCCTTCGGCATTGCGCCGATCCCGGTGTGGGACGATGCTCGCTCACGCTTTGGTGGCCGGAGCCCTGGAGGGGACGCCTGGTGGAGACCGCGGTCGGGACGACGACGGCGCAGGCCGGACAGCAGACACCGCGGGGCCGCACCGGGCCCGGGCACGCGCGCACCGCCCCCTGGCACTGGGCCGTCGCCCTGGCCGGCTGCGGCGCGGTGGTGGGGGCGGCGCTCGCCGCCTCCCCGGCGACCGGCACCCCGGTGTCCGTCCACCCCGCGGTCACCTCCCTCGCGGCGAGCGCGGGCCCCGACCCGGCGCAGGTCCAACTCCCGCTCGACTGCGGCCCGTTCCCGGTCAGGACGGCGCTCAGCGCCTCCGCGCTGCTCGGCGACGGGCGGGCCGCCACGGTGGTCGCCGCGCACTGCGCCACCGAGACCGGCACCCCGCCGGACGCCGTCTACCTGCTCGGCTTCGGCACGGGCGGGCGGCCCGAGGTGGTGGCCACCCTGCTCCCCGAGCGCGAGAACCTCACCGTGAGCCGGATCGCGGTGCGCTCGGACGGCGCCATCACCGGCCACGCGCAGGGGTATTCGAGCGAGGACGTGCCGCGCTTCCGCCCCGACATCTCGATCGACCTCACCTGGACGCACAGGGGCGGCGGCTGGGAACGCTCCCAGACCGCCGCCCCGGTCTCCGCCGTGTGACGGACCGACCGCCCCGCGTCGCCTACTCCGCGTCCGGCCCGTAGACCTCGACCCGGTCGGCGACCCGGCGCACGTGGATGCAGTCGCCGGGGCACTCCTTCGCCGAGTCCACCACGTCCTGAAGGATCGTCAGCGGCACCGGGGCCGTCTCCCCGGGCTGCTGGCGCAGCTCGTCGTCCGGTCCCTTCACGTAGGCCAGCCCGTCGATGTCGAGCTCGAAGACCTCGGGTGCGTACTGCGCGCAGATGCCGTCGCCGGTGCACAGATCCTGGTCGATCCACACCTCCAGCGCCTCGGCCGCTGCCGCCGTCTGCTCGGTCACCGACATGGTCCCCTGCCGTTTCTGTCCCGGGTCGCCCCTATTCCTGGAGCAATCCCGCCATTCGTACAACGATCGGACCTCGACTTGTGGTCGCGATCGGATATCACTTCGGTCGACGATACATCTGGCCCGCTTTGGGTGGTGCGCGGTGGGTATCCCCCTTAGCAGAGGGGAAGCGCGCTGGGGCGAAGATCGGACACGCCCGTTCCATCTTTCTTGATCTAGGGGTTTACGGACCCCTGGTCCCAGGTAGGGTCTGGAAGCGTCCAGCTCCCCGGAGGAGGTGAGGACCGTGGCAGCCCACGATGACGACTACAACCGCAGCACCGGCAGGCCCGCTCGTGGTTCCGACGAGGCCGCTCAGGTCTCGTACCTTGAGCAGGAAATCGCCGTGTTGCGCCGCAAGCTCGCCGACTCGCCGCGCAATTCGAGGATCCTCGAAGAGCGGATCGTCGAGCTCCAGACCAACCTGGCGGGCGTGACCGCCCAGAACGAACGGCTCGCCTCCACCCTGCGCGAGGCCCGCGACCAGATCGTGGCCCTCAAGGAGGAAGTGGACCGGCTCGCACAGCCCCCGGCCGGCTTCGGCACCTTCCTCGACGCGAACGAGGACGGCACCGCGGACATCTTCACCGGGGGGCGAAAGCTCCGCGTGAACGTCAGCCCCAACGTCGCCCTCGACGAGGTGCGGCGCGGCCAGGAAGTGATGCTCAACGAGGCCCTCAACATCGTGGACGCGATGGCCTTCGAGAACATCGGTGAGATCGTCACCCTCAAGGAGCTCCTGGAGGACGGCGAGCGCGCCCTGGTCCTGGGGCACACCGACGAGGAGCGCGTGGTCCGCCTCGCCGAGCCGCTGCGCGGGCTGACCATCCGGGCCGGGGACGCCCTGCTGCTGGAGCCCCGCTCCGGCTACGTCTTCGAGGTCGTGCCGAAGGCCGAGGTCGAGGAGCTGGTCCTCGAGGAGGTCCCGGACATCGACTACCGCCAGATCGGCGGCCTGAGCAACCAGATCGAGCTGATCCGCGACGCGGTCGAGCTGCCCTACCTGCACGCCGACCTCTTCAAGGAGTACGAGCTGCGCCCGCCCAAGGGCGTGCTGCTCTACGGCCCGCCCGGCTGCGGCAAGACGCTGATCGCCAAGGCGGTCGCCAACTCGCTGGCCAAGAAGGTCGCCGAGGTCACCGGCCGCCCCCAGGGGAAGAGCTACTTCCTCAACATCAAGGGCCCGGAGCTGCTCAACAAGTACGTGGGCGAGACCGAGCGCCAGATCCGCCTGGTCTTCCAGCGGGCCCGGGAGAAGGCGGGCGAGGGCACGCCCGTCATCGTCTTCTTCGACGAGATGGAGTCGCTGTTCCGCACTCGCGGCTCCGGCGTCAGCTCGGACGTGGAGAACACCATCGTCCCGCAGCTGCTCGCCGAGATCGACGGCGTGGAGGGCCTGGAGAACGTCATCGTCATCGGCGCCTCGAACCGCGAGGACATGATCGACCCGGCGATCCTGCGGCCCGGCCGCCTGGACGTCAAGATCAAGATCGAGCGCCCGGACGCCGAGGCCGCGAAGGACATCTTCTCCAAGTACCTCAAGGACTCGCTGCCGTTCCACCCGGACGACCTCAAGGAGCACGACGGCTCCGTGGAGACCACGGTGGCCGCGATGATCCAGTCGGTGGTGGAGCGGATGTACTCCGAGACGGAGGAGAACCGCTTCCTGGAGGTCACCTACGCCAACGGTGACAAGGAGGTCCTGTACTTCAAGGACTTCAACTCCGGCGCGATGATCCAGAACATCGTCGACCGCGCGAAGAAGATGGCCATCAAGGACTTCCTCGACCACGGTCAGCGGGGCCTGCGCGTCTCCCACCTGCTCGCCGCCTGCGTGGACGAGTTCAAGGAGAACGAGGACCTCCCGAACACCACCAACCCGGACGACTGGGCCCGCATCTCCGGCAAGAAGGGCGAGCGGATCGTCTTCATCCGCACGCTGGTCACCGGCAAGCAGGGCGCCGAGTCCGGCCGCTCGATCGACACTGTCGCCAACACGGGGCAGTACCTGTAAGCACGCGGTTGTCCGGGCCGGCAGCGGTCCCCGGAGCTGTACGCACCCCGTCCGGCTGTGGCGCCTCGCGGCCCCGCAGCCGGACGGCGCGTCTCCGGGCCCGCCGCTCGGGGCCGGGTTCTAGGCTCGACCCACCGTGCGCGGGCAGAGGCCCGGCGTCGGTGTTGTTCGGCGGTACGTCAGAGTGCTCCGCCCGTCGGGGGCGGCGCACCGGGCAAGGAGGGCCGCATGACCGTACGGCGCGTGATGGGCATCGAGACCGAGTACGGGATCTCCGTGCCCGGGCACCCCAACGCCAACGCCATGCTCACCTCGTCCCAGATCGTCAACGCGTACGCGGCGGCGATGCACCGGGCACGGCGGGCCCGCTGGGACTTCGAGGAGGAGAATCCGCTGCGCGACGCACGGGGGTTCGACCTGGCCCGCGAGGTCGCGGACGCCAGCCAGCTCACCGACGAGGACATCGGCCTCGCCAACGTCATCCTCACCAACGGGGCCCGGTTCTACGTGGACCACGCGCACCCCGAGTACAGCTCGCCCGAGGTGACCAACCCGCGCGACGCCGTGCTCTGGGACAAGGCCGGCGAGCGGATCATGGCGGCCGCGGCGCAACGCGCGCTGGAACTGCCCAACGGGCAGAACATCCACCTGTACAAGAACAACACCGACAACAAGGGCGCCTCCTACGGCACCCACGAGAACTACCTGATGAAGCGGGCGACGCCGTTCGCCGACATCGTCCGCCACCTCACCCCGTTCTTCGTCTCCCGCCAGGTGGTCACCGGCGCCGGCCGGGTCGGCATCGGCCAGGACGGCTCGGCGCACGGCTTCCAGATCAGCCAGCGGGCCGACTACTTCGAGGTCGAGGTGGGCCTGGAGACGACGCTCAAGCGCCCGATCATCAACACCCGGGACGAACCGCACGCCGATGCCGAGAAGTACCGCCGGCTGCACGTGATCATCGGGGACGCCAACCTCTCCGAGATCTCCACCTACCTCAAGCTGGGCACCACCTCGCTGGTCCTGTCGATGATCGAGGACTCGTTCATCGCCGCCGACCTCGCCGTCGACCAGCCGGTGCGCACCCTGCACCGGGTCTCCCACGACCCGACGCTCAAGCACCTGATCACCCTGCGCAACGGGCGCAGGCTCACCGCCGTCCAGCTCCAGCTGGAGTACTTCGAGCTGGCCCGCAAGTACGTCGAGGACCGCTTCGGCACCGACGCGGACGAGCAGACGGTGGACGTGCTCGCGCGCTGGGAGGACGTCCTGGGCCGCCTGGAGCGCGACCCGATGTCGCTCTCCAGGCAGCTGGACTGGATCGCCAAGCGGGAGATCCTGGAGGGCTACCGCAGCCGGGACGCCCTGGAGTGGGACAACCCGCGGCTGCACCTGGTCGACCTCCAGTACAGCGACGTGCGCCCCGAGAAGGGCCTCTACAACCGCCTGGTGGCCCGCGGGAGGTTCGAGCGGCTGCTCACCGAGGACGAGGTCGAGCGGGCCGTCACCAAGCCGCCGGAGGACACCAGGGCGTACTTCCGCGGGCGCTGCCTGGAGCAGTACGCGGAGCACGTCGCGGCGGCCTCCTGGGACTCGGTGATCTTCGACCTGCCGGGCCGGGACTCGTTGCAGCGCGTTCCCACCCTGGAGCCGCTGCGGGGCACCCGCAACCACGTCAAGGAGCTGCTGGACCGCTGCCGCACGGCCGAGGACCTGCTGCGCGTGCTGTCCGGCGGGTAACTTTTCGATCACCATGGGTGAACGTCCGCCGAATGGGAATCATCCGGGGTGGCAGCGGGTGTTGGACAGGAAGCGCCACCGGCAAACCGGGAGCGGCAGTCGCACCTTGTGTATAGGGTCGGTGCAGCAAGCAGCGACCGAACCGTGCCAGACGAATCGAGCGGGGTGAGGGAAATGGCGAGCAAGGACACCGGCGGCGGCCAGCAGCGGGCGAACCGTTCCTCCGAGGAGGTCGAGGAGCAGGCCGCGGAAAGCCAGAATTCCGACGACCTCAAGGAGCGCCAGGAAAAGCTGAGCGACGACGTCGACGCGGTGCTGGACGAAATCGACGAGGTCCTCGAGTCGAATGCCGAGGATTTCGTGCGGGGATTCGTCCAGAAGGGCGGGCAATAGCCCGGCACCGGTATTCCGAATTCACGGTCGCGACCGTTCGGGGCGGCCGGGCGGCGAGCACCGCCCGGCCGTCCGGCACCGGCCCCTCCACCCGTGGACAGTGATCGTCGGGCGGGTAGGGTGCGGGCAGCGCGCGCTTCAAGCTACCTGGAAGGAATCGTGTGGAAGCCAACACTCGTGGCACCGGGCGTCTACCGGCTGCCTTCCTGACCCCGGGGTCGTCGTCGTTCATCGACTTCCTCGCCGACCACCAGCCGGAGCTGCTCCCGGGCCGCCGCGGGCTCCCCGAGGGCGTCATGGTCGAGGCCCCGCACGGGACCACGATCGTGGCCGCGATCTTCGACGGCGGCGTGGTGATCGCGGGTGACCGGCGGGCGACGATGGGCAACGTGATCGCCCAGCGCGACATGGAGAAGGTCTTCCCGGCCGACGAGTTCAGCGCGGTCGGCATCGCCGGCACCGCGGGCCTCGCGATCGAGATGGTCCGGCTGTTCCAACTGGAGCTGGAGCACTACGAGAAGATCGAGGGCACCACCCTCTCCCTGGAGGGCAAGGCCAACCGGCTCACCACCATGATCCGGGGCAACCTCGGCATGGCGATGCAGGGCCTCGCGGTGGTGCCGCTGTTCGCCGGCTACGACCTGGACCTCGGCCGCGGCCGGATCTTCAACTACGACGTCACCGGCGGGCGCTCCGAGGAGCGGGGCTTCACCGCCACCGGCTCGGGCTCGGTCTTCGCCCGCGGCTCGATGAAGAAGCTCTTCCGCGAGGACCTGACGGCCGACCAGGCCGTCACCATGGTCGTCCAGGCGCTGTACGACGCGGCGGACGACGACTCCGCCACCGGCGGCCCGGACCTCGCCCGCAAGATCTTCCCGATCGTCTCGCTGATCACCGAGGACGGCTTCCGCCGGCTCACCGAGGCGGAGGTCACGGAAGTCGTCGTCGCCATCACCGACGAGCGCCTGGCCCGGCCCAACGGCCCGCAGGCCCCGCTGATCTAGCTTCCACCTCACAGGAAAGGGACGACCGCCGGTGTCGACACCGTTCTACGTCTCCCCCCAGCAGGCCATGGCGGACCGCGCGGAGTACGCCCGCAAGGGCATCGCGCGCGGCCGCAGCGTGGTCGTGCTCACCTACGCCGACGGCATCGTCTTCGTCGCGGAGAACACCTCCAGGGCGCTCCACAAGGTCTCCGAGATCTACGACAAGATCGCCTTCGCGGCGGTCGGCCGCTACAACGAGTTCGAGAACCTGCGCATCGGCGGCGTCCGCTACGCCGACCTGCGCGGCTACTCCTACGACCGGGCCGACGTCACGGCCCGGGGCCTGGCCAACGTGTACGCCCAGACCCTGGGCACGATCTTCTCCTCGGTCGGCGAGAAGCCGTACGAGGTCGAGCTGATCGTGGCCGAGGTCGGCCGCACCCCCGACAACGACCAGATCTACCGGCTCACCCCGGACGGCTCGGTCGTCGACGAGAAGAACTACGTGGTGGTCGGCGGCAACGCCGACTCGATCGGCAACTACCTGGGCCAGCGCCACCGGGCCGGGTTGAGCCTCACCGAGGCGGTGAAGGTCGCGGTGGACTCGCTCGCCCGCGACCCCAACGGCGGCAGCCCGCGCAGCCTCACACCGGAACAGCTGGAGGTGGCGGTCCTCGACCGCCAGCGGTTCCAGCAGCGCAAGTTCAAGCGGATCCTGGGCAACCAGCTGGGCCGGCTGCTCGACGGGGACCAGTCCGCCGAGGCGGACGACGAGGACGATCCGGCGGACGGCACGCCGGTGTAGCAGTTCCTGCGGAGTCCCGTGCGGCGGCCCTGCCGCCGCCGTGCGGGACTCCCGTGCCCCTGCGGCGGCCCAGTCGTCGTGGAGGCGGTTTCGGACAGCTCCGACAAGAATGGAGTGCTCATGGACCGCCGGATCTTCGGGCTGGAGAACGAGTACGGCGTGACCTGCACGTTCCGCGGGCAGCGACGGCTGTCGCCGGACGAGGTGGCGCGGTACCTGTTCCGCCGGGTCGTCTCCTGGGGGCGCAGCAGCAACGTCTTCCTGCGCAACGGCGCCCGCCTGTACCTCGACGTCGGCTCCCACCCCGAGTACGCCACCCCCGAGTGCGACGACGTCGTCGAGCTGGTGACCCACGACAAGGCCGGGGAGCGCATCCTCGAGGGGCTCCTGGTGGACGCCGAGCGGCGGCTGCACGAGGAGGGCATCGCGGGGGACGTCTACCTCTTCAAGAACAACACCGACTCGGCCGGCAACTCCTACGGCTGCCACGAGAACTACCTGGTGGCCCGGCACGGCGAGTTCTCCCGGCTGGCGGACGTGCTGATCCCCTTCCTGGTCACCCGCCAGCTGATCTGCGGCGCCGGCAAGGTGCTCCAGACCCCGCGCGGCGCGGTGTACTGCGTCAGCCAGCGGGCCGAGCACATCTGGGAGGGCGTCAGCTCCGCCACCACCCGCTCGCGCCCCATCATCAACACCCGGGACGAGCCGCACGCGGACGCCGAGCGGTACCGCCGGCTGCACGTGATCGTCGGCGACTCCAACATGTCCGAGACCACGACGCTGCTCAAGGTCGGCGCCACCGACCTGGTGCTGCGGCTGATCGAGGCCGGCGTGGTGATGCGCGACCTCACCCTGGAGAACCCGATCCGGGCGATCCGCGAGGTCAGCCACGACCTCACCGGCACCCACCAGGTGCGGCTCGCCAACGGCCGGGAGGCCAGCGCGCTGGACATCCAGGAGGAGTACTACACCAAGGCGCTGGAGTTCGCGGACCGCAAGGGCATCAACACCGGCACCGTCGGCCGGGTGCTCGACCTCTGGGGCCGCACCCTGGAGGCCGTCCGCTCCGAGCGGCTGGACGGGGTGGCCCAGGAGATCGACTGGATCATGAAGTACAAGCTCATCGAGCGCTACCGCGAGAAGCACCAGATGAGCATGTCCAACCCGCGGGTCGCCCAGATCGACCTCGCGTACCACGACATCCACCGCCGCCGCGGGCTGTTCTACCTGCTCCAGGGCAAGGGCCAGGCGCAGCGGGTGACCACCGACCTCAAGACCTTCGAGGCCAAGTCGATCCCGCCGCAGACCACCCGGGCCCGGCTGCGCGGGGACTTCATCCGCCGGGCGCAGGAGCAGCGCCGGGACTTCACGGTGGACTGGGTGCACCTGAAGCTGAACGACCAGGCGCAGCGCACGGTGCTGTGCAAGGACCCGTTCCGCTCGGTCGACGAGAGGGTGGAGAAGCTGATCGCGGGGATGTAGCCCGGGGCGCGCGGGCGACGCGCCAAGATCAACACGCTGGAGCCGGCCCCGGTGGTGCCTACCGGGGCCGGACGCGTGCCGGGCATACGCTGTCCGTCGAGTCAGGAGAGCCGACTTCGACCGACAGTTAGGACCACCGTGCGCCGCACCGCCGGTTTGCTTCTCACCCTGCCGCTGCTGCTGGCCGTCGCCTGCAGCAGCTCGCCCAAGGCGGCCGGCCCGGCGTCGCCCTCCCCGGCGAGCGCCGCCCCGACGGTGCCCGCGCCGGTCGGCGAGGCGTCACCGATGCCCACTCTTTCGGGTGGCGGATTCGGCAGCAAGGCCACCATCACCATCCCCGAGGGGCAGCAGCCCAGCGGACAGTTCGTGGTGAACACGGTCAGCGAGGGCGAGCGGGCCACCGTCAACAAGGGCGACTGGGTGACGGTCAACTACACCGCCAAGGACTGGACCACCGGCAAGGACCTGCCCAGCTCGTACGACGCCAACGGCAAGCCGCAGCTCTACCAGGCCGGCAGCGGGCAGCTGGTGCCCGCGCTGGACCAGAGCGTGATCGGCAAGAAGGTCGGCACCCGGCTGCTGGTGGTGGCCCCGCCGGCCGCTGCCTTCGGCGAGCAGGGCTCCGGCCAGCTGGGCGTCAACAAGGGCGACACCGTGGTGTTCGTGCTGGACATCATGGAGAGCCTGCCGCCGGACTCCACGCTGACCGGGACCATGACCGAGCCGGCCGCGACGATGCCGCAGGTCAAGGACAACGGCAAGGCGCCGGCGACGATCACCCTCCCGGCCGGGCAGGCCGCGCCCACCGACCTCCAGCAGGCGGTGCTGATCAAGGGCGAGGGCAAGCAGGTCAAGAGCGGGCAGACCCTGGTGGTGCAGTACACCGGGGTGCTGTGGGCCAACGGCCAGCAGTTCGACGCCTCCTGGACGCACGGCGGGGCGCAGGCGGTGCAGATCGGCACCGGCAGCGTGATCGAGGGCTGGGACAAGGGCCTGGTCGGGCAGAACGTGGGCAGCCGCGTCCTGCTCGTGGTGCCGCCGTCGCTCGGTTACCAGGACAAGGCGCAGGGCTCGGTGCCCGCGAACTCGACCCTGGTCTTCGTGATCGACATTCTCGAAGCGGTCTGAGACACGCCCTATGAACTGGCCGGGGGGATTCCGTACGCTTGGGCGGACGCTCGTACAACGAAGCGTCCGCCCTCATCCTGAGCTGTCATACTGCCCACGCACTGTGGCAGGCGCCGCCCGGCGCCGAGGTCCGGGCGGGCGGTGCGACCGCAGGCCGGCGTGCCCACGCCGGAGCAGATCTGGAAGACCTCGTGGCGAGATGGATGGGGAGTCATGACTGAGAAGACGCCGAGCCCGGGCGGGGCCGGCACCGCGGCGAACGACGGTTCTGCGGGCGACCCGGCCGCCTCCCGCCCCGGCGGTCCGGTCGGCGGGGACCGCGAGTCGATCGTCGTCCCCCCGGCGATCCTGGCGCAGCAGGCCGGCTGGGCGCAGCCCGGCGAGGCGCAGCGCGCCGCGGGCGGGACCAAGACGGACGACGCCCCGCAGATCTTCGCCTCCAACGTGCGCAAGAGCGACACCTCGGAGGCCGGGTACGACGAGAACCCGCCCGGCGTCGGCAAGCTGGGAGTGATCCTCGGCACGGTGATCGCCCTGCTGCTGGTCGGCAGCGGTGTCACGCTCTACATGGTGAACAAGGACGGCTCCAAGGACGGCACCGCGGCCCAGGCGGACGCGACCAAGTCCGCGCCGCCCACGCCGACCGCCGCGCCGGTGCCGCCGATCAAGGACAGCGCCAAGGTGCTGCCGACGGTCGCCGGGGACTTCGGCAAGAAGGCCGAGATCCAGATCCCGGGCGAGGCCTCCGACGGCTCCTTCGTGGTCAAGGTGCTCACCGAGGGCACCGGCGCCAAGGTGGAGAAGAACTCCTGGACCTCGGTGGACTACACCGCCAAGGACTGGAACACCGGCAAGGACATCCCGAGCTCGTACGACGACAACGGGAAGCCGCAGATCTTCCAGGCCGGCACCGACGCGCTGATCCCGGCGCTGGACCAGGCCGTGGTCGGCAAGAAGGCCGGCAGCCGGCTGCTGGTGGTGGCCCCGCCGGCCGCCGCCTTCGGCGAGCAGGGCAAGGCCGACATGTCGATCGGCGCCAAGGACGACCTGGTGTTCGTGATCGACATCCGCAACGCCAACGCGCCCGACTCCGTGGTGAGCGGCACCGTCACCCCGCCGCCCGCGGACTTCCCGCAGGTCAAGGACAACGGCAAGAAGCCGGCCGAGATCACCCCGGTGGCCGGGGCCAAGGACCCGACCGAGCTGAAGTCGCACGTGCTGATCAAGGGCACCGGGCCGAAGGTCGAGAAGGGCGAGAAGGTCGTCGTCCAGTACACCGGCGCGCTGTTCTCCAGCGGCAAGGTGTTCGACTCCTCGCTCAGCAAGGGCCAGGCGTTCAGCTTCCCGGTCGGCGGCGGCCAGGTCATCCAGGGCTGGGACCAGGGCCTGGAGGGCCAGACCGTCGGCAGCCGGGTCGAGCTGGTGATCCCCGCCTCGCTGGGCTACGGCGACAAGGGCCAGGGCGACATCCCGCCCGGCGCGACGCTGGTCTTCGTGGTGGACATTCTGGACGCGGGTCAGGGCTGATCCACTTTCGGGTGACAATGGTCGACGTGTGACCTTCGGGTCCGGCCGCGTGGCCGGACCCGGACGGGCGGCGGGCGCCCGTACGGTGGTCCGGGAACGGACCGGGTGCGGACGCCCGCCGCTTGGTCGTGAATGCAAGCGAATGTGAGAAGAGGGACTGTGAGCGTCAACCTCAACGAGAAGCCCGAGATCGACTTCCCGATCGGCGACGCCCCGACGGAGCTGCAGATCCGCGACATCGTCGTCGGTGACGGCGCGGAGGCCAAGCGTGGCCAGAACGTCAGCGTCCGCTACGTCGGCGTGACCTTCGAGACCGGCGAGGAGTTCGACGCGAGCTGGAACCGGAGCCCCAACGAGTTCCGCTTCCCGCTGGGCGGCGGCCGCGTCATCAAGGGCTGGGACCAGGGCGTCGAGGGCATGAAGGTCGGCGGCCGCCGCGAGCTGACCATCCCGTCGCGCCTGGCCTACGGTGCCCAGTCGCCGACCCCGGCGATCCCGCCGCACTCGACCCTGATCTTCGTGGTCGACCTGCTGGCCGTCTGAGCCTGCCGTGACCGTGGGCCGGACCCCTCCGGGGGCCCGGCCCACGGGCGTGTCCGGGCCCGACCGGGACCCCGGGGGCACCGCCCGCGGGAGGCCGCTTTTGCCGTGCGTACCGCTACCGGTACGGTCGGTCCCGCCGGGTGGTGATCGCCCGGTTGGCGCACCCCGCGCACGGCGCGGCACACCGGAAGGGTCAGCGATGGCGATCGCCAAGGCAGAGCGGCTGATGAATCTCGCCCTGTGCCTGATGAACACCAGACGTCCGCTCTCCAAGAAGGAGCTGCGGGAGTCCATCGAGGCGTACCGCGAGGCCTGGCAGGCCAGCAGCGAGGACGCCTTCAACCGGATGTTCGAGCGGGACAAGGACGACCTGCGCGAGCTCGGGCTGGTGATCGACGTCGACGAGAGCACCCTGGACGGAGAGCTCGGCTACCTGGCCCGGGCCGACCGCAACCGGCTGCCCGAGATCGCCCTGGACGCCGAGGAGGCGGCCGCGCTGACCCTGGCCGCCCGGGTCTGGCAGCAGGCCAAGATGTCCGGTGCGGCCAGCGGCGCCCTGCAGAAGCTGCGCGCGGCCGGGGTGCCGTTCGCCGAGGCCGAGGGCCGCACCGCCCTGGAGCCGCGCATCCCCGCCCGGGAGGCCGCGTTCGAGCCACTGCTCACCGCCGCCCGGGACCGCCGTCCGGTCACCTTCGAGTACCGCAAGGCCGGCGCCGCCGCCGTCGAGCAGCGCAGCGTCGAGCCGTGGGCGCTGGAGTGCTGGCGCGGGCACTGGTACCTGGCCGGGTACGACCGCGACCGGGGCGACGCCCGGGTGTTCCGGCTGAGCCGGATCACCGGCAGGGTGAAGGCGAGGTCCGGGGCCTTCCTCGGCACCGTGCCCGAGCACGTGGACGTCCGGGCCACCGTGGCGAAGTTCGCGGGGGAGGGCGCCACCGCCACCGCGACCGTCCGGGTCCGCCGGGGCGCCGGCTTCCCGCTGCGCACCAAGGCGCTGAGCAGCACCCGGGTGGACGAGGCCTGGGACGAGCTGGAGATCCCGTACGGCAACGGGCTGGGCGCGGACCTGGCCGAGTTCGGGCCGGACGTGCTGGTGCTCGGGCCGGAGGAGCTGCGGGCTGATGTGGTCGACCGGCTGCGGGCGGTCGCGGGTACCGAGGGAGAGCAGGCGTGAGCGGGCGCGGCGAGCGGACCACCGGAGGGCACGCGCTGTGCGCGGCGCCCGCAGAGTCCAGTGAGGTGGACGCATGAGCAACGCGATCGACCAGACCAGGCGGATGCTGTCGCTGGTCACCTACCTGCGCGAGCGGCCCGGGGCCGAGGTCGCCGAGGTGGCCCGGGCGTTCGGGATCAGCGAGCGCGAGCTGATCGCGGACCTCAACGTGCTGCCGATGTGCGGCACCAGCTTCCGCGGCGGCGACCTGCTCGACATCGACACCGACGGCGAGCGGATCTGGTGGCACAACGTCGACGACGTGGCCCAGCCGCTGCGGCTGGCCGCCGACGAGGCGACCGCGCTGCTGGTGGCCGCCCGCGCGGTGGCCGGGCTGCCGGGCCTGCGGGCCGGGGACCGCGAGGCGCTCACCCGGGCCGTCGCCAAGATCGAGAACGCGGCGGGGGAGAGCGCCGAGGGCAGCGCCCGGGTCGGCGTGACCTTCGAGGCGGAGAGCCACGTCTTCGCCGACATCGACCGCGCGCTCAGCGAGGGCCGCCGGCTCTGGCTGCGCTACTACTCGCACGGGCGCGGCGGGATGACCGAGCGCGAGGTCGACCCGATCCGGCTGCTCACCGAGGGCCACACCTACCTCGAGGCCTGGTGCCGCACCTCCGAGGACCACCGGATGTTCCGGCTCGACCGGGTCGCCGAGATCCGCGTCCTGGACGTCCCGGCCGACCCGCCCCGGCGCGAGCCGCGCGACCTCAGCGGCGGGCTGGTCAACCCGGCGGCGGACGACCCCGAGGTGGTCGTCGAGGTCTCCTCCGGCGGGCGCTGGGTGGCCGAGTACTACACCCACGACCGGGCCGAGGAACTGCCCGACGGCGGGCTGCGGATCACCCTGCGCAGCGCCGACCCCTCCCAGCTGCGCCCGCTGGCGCTGCGGCTGGGCCGGGACGGCCGGATCGTCTCGCCGCCCGAACTGGCCGAGCAGGCGCGCTCGGCCGCGCGGGAGGCGCTGGCCGCCTACGGGGAGGGGCGGGTCTGAGCGGTGGAACCCGGGACCAGATTCAAGGTGTACTGCTCCGAGTGCCGGGAGAAGGTGGAGCTCCCGGCCGAGGAGTTCCGCCTGACCCTCGGTCGCACCCCTGCCCAGGCGCACTACAGCTTCGGCTGCCCGCGGTGCGGGGCGGCGGTGCGCAAGCCGGCCGGGGAGAAGATCGTCGAGGCGCTCACCGGGGCCGGGGTGCGCACCATGCGGCTCGTCCCGGCCGAGGGGTAGTACGCGTATAGGCTGGGGCGCATGTCCTGGATGCTCGTCGCCGCCGTCCTGCTCGCCACCGCGGGCCTGCTGGTCCTCGGGGTCCTCGCGATCCGGCTCTGGCTGGACGTGCGGGCGCTGGCCAAGGGCGTGGACGCGGCCTCGCGGGCGCTGGCCGCGGCCGCCGGGGACCTGGCGGAGGCGATGCCGGCCGCGAACGCCCCGGACGCGAACGCCCCGGCCGGGGAGCGGGCCGTCCCGGTGGCCTAGCACGGTCGGGTCCGGGACGGTACGGGGGCTGCTGCGCGCGGGTGGGGTCGGGTTACGCTCTCAGATGGCTCCTGAACCGTGTACCGGGGGCCGCTGTCCTGTTCGGGCGGCCGTCGTCGTGGCGTCATCCGCAGCGGTTACCATCCGCAGCGGACGGCCCGTCGGGCCGCCATGACTGAAGGTGGTCGCGCATGCGCATCTCGATGACCGCGATCGTGGTGATCGTGGTTCTCGCCATCGTGCTGTTCGGAGCCAAGCGGCTCCCGGACCTGGCGCGCTCGCTGGGAAAGTCGATGCGGATCCTCAAGAGCGAGGCCAAGGCGATGCGTTCGGACGGCGAGTCCGAGCAGCCGGCCCGGCCCGCCGCGGCCCCGGTCGACGGTGCCGCGGGCCGGACCATCCAGTCCGCTCCGGGGGCGTCGGCCACGGCCCGTCCGGTGAACGAGCCCGCCGCCGGGGCCTCCGCGCCCGACGGCGACCGCCCGCACTGAGCGCGGCGCACGTGAGGCACCTGGCGCGCGCCGCGCACCCGACGCGCGGGGCGCGCGCGACCACGGAGGCCCGCCGACCGGCGGGCCCCGACGCACGAGTTGAGGACCGGGGTTGAGCAAGCTCTCCAAGGCGCCGAAGGCGTCAAAGGATCCTGAGGGGCGGATGGCCCTCGCCGACCACCTGCGGGAACTGCGCAACCGCGTGGTCAAGTCGGTCCTGGCGATCGTGCTGATCACCATCGTGGCGGCGATCTACCACAAGCAGATCGAGGACTTCCTGCTGCAGCCGCTGCCGCGGTGCGAAACCCTGGAGCTGGCCAAGCACTACCACGGCAAGTGCGCCCAGGTCTCCAACATCGGTCTGACCGCCGGTTTCACCTGGATGCTCAAGGTCGCCCTGACGGCGGGCGTGGTCGGGACGGTGCCGATCTGGCTCTACCAGGTCTGGGCCTTCGTGGCGCCGGGCCTGCACAAGCACGAGAAGAAGTACACGGTCGTCTTCCTGATCTGCGGGACGCCGCTCTTCCTGGCCGGTGTGGCCGTGGCCATCCTGGTGCTGCCGACCACGGTCGACGTGCTGCTCTCGTTCACCCCGAACGACACCACGCCGATCCTGCCGCCCGAGGACTACTTCGACATCGCCACCCGGATGGTGCTGGTCTTCGGCCTGGCCTTCGAGTTCCCGCTGCTGCTGGTGATGCTGAACATGGTCGGCGTGGTCACCGGGAAGCGGCTGCTGGGCTGGTGGCGCGGCATGGTCATGGGCATCACGGTGTTCGCGGCCTTCGCCACGCCGAGTGCCGACCCGCTGAGCATGCTGGCGCTGGCCGCGCCGATCTGGGCGCTGTACTTCATCGCGGTGGGGATCGCGATCTTCAACGACAAGCGCAAGGCCCGCCGCAACCCGGACGCCGGGCTGGACGACGAGGAGGCCTCGCACCTGGACCTCTCGGTGCAGCGGGTCGAGGGCGCGGAGTCGGTGAGCGCCTCGGCGGCGCCGACGGCCGGTGCCGCACCGGTGCCGGCGTCCCGCCGCGAGGAGATGGACGACATCACCTGATCCGGCCGAACCGGTGGGTCCCGAGGGAGCCCCGGTCCGCCGCTCTGCCGAGCGGTGGGCCGGGGCTCCCCGGCGTTGCGGCCCTTTCCGCTGGTCGGGGCTCGCCGGGTTTCGGGGGACGGTCTTGGCAGGTCGCATGGCATGTGACATATTACTGACGTGCTGAAGAACGAGAGACCTCCCCTGGACGTCGTCGTGGTCGGCGCCGGTGTGGTCGGCGCCGCCTGCGCCTACTACGCCGCCCGCGCCGGCCTCGCCGTCACCGTGGTGGACCGCGGGCCGGTGGCCGGCGGCACCACCGGCGCGGGCGAGGGCAACCTGCTGGTCTCCGACAAGGAGCCCGGCCCCGAACTCGACCTCGCCCTGCTCAGCACCCGACTCTGGCGCGAACTCGCCGAGCGGCTCGGCCCGGCGATCGAGTACGAGCCCAAGGGCGGCGTGGTGGTCGCCTCCACCGCCGCCGGGCAGGACGCCCTGCGGGCCTTCGCCGCCGGGCAGCGGACCGTCGGGGTCGAGGCCGAGGAAGTGCCCGGCGAGCGGCTGCGCGAGCTGGAGCCGCATCTGGCCGAGGGCCTGGCCGGCGGCTTCCACTACCCGCAGGACGCCCAGGTCCAGCCCGCCCTCGCCGCCGCCCACCTGCTGCGCGAGGCCCGCCGGATGGGCGCCGAGCTGATCACCGGGGAGAGCGTCACCGCCGTCGACCGGGGCCCGGACGGCGCCGTGCGCGGCGTGCGGACCGACCGCCGGAGCCTGGCCGCCGGCGCCGTGGTGAACGCGGCCGGCACCTGGGGCGGCGAACTGGCCGCCCTGGCCGGGGTGCACCTGCCCGTGCTGCCCCGGCGCGGCTTCGTGCTGGTCACCGAGCCGCTGCCGAGGGTCGTCCGGCACAAGGTCTACGCCGCCGACTACGTGGCCAACGTGGCCAGCGGATCGGCCGGGCTGGAGACCTCCGCCGTGATCGAGGGCACCCCGGGCGGCCCGGTGCTGATCGGCGCCAGCCGGGAGCGGGTCGGCTTCGACCGCACGCTCTCCCAGGAGGTGCTGCGCCGGCTCGCCGCCCAGGCCGCCGAACTCTTCCCGGTGCTCGCCGACGTCACCGTGATGCGCACCTACCGGGGCTTCCGCCCGTACCTGCCCGACCACCTGCCGGCCATCGGCGCGGACCCCCGGGTGCCCGGGCTGTACCACGCCTGCGGGCACGAGGGGGCCGGCATCGGGCTGGCCCCGGCGACCGGGCTGCTGATCAGCGAGCAGCTCACCGGCAAGCAGCCGGAGCTGGACCTCGCGCCGTTCCGGGCGGACCGCTTCCCGGCCGAGTGACGGCCCCGCCGCCCGGGCGACCGCCCGCGACCCCCTGAGACCACGTTCTGGATTGGAGAAGCCGACGATGCGCCGCCGCACCCCCGCCCGGCTGGTCGAGGCCGAGCCCGGCCCCGCCCACCACATCGAGTTCGACGGGCGGCCCGTCCCCGCGCTGCCCGGCCAGTCGATCGCCGCCGCGCTCTGGGCCGACGGCGTGCTCGCCTGGCGCACCACCCGGGTCGGCGGCAGGCCGCGCGGGGCGTTCTGCGGGATCGGCGCCTGCTTCGACTGCCTCGCCACCGTGGACGGCCGCCCCAACCAGCGCACCTGCCTGCTGCCCGCCGAGCCCGGCACCACCGTCACCACCCAGGAGGGCCACGGCCGTGCCGACCTCGCCGTCTGAGACCTCCGGGACCACCGGGGCTTCCGAGACCTTCGACCTCGTCGTGGTCGGCGCCGGCCCGGCCGGGCTGGCCGCCGCCGTCACCGCCGCCGACCTCGGGCTGAGCTGCGCCCTGCTGGACGGCGGGCGGAGCACCGGCGGGCAGTACTACCGCCACCCGGCGCCCGGCCTGGGTGCGGCCCGGCCGGACCGGCTGCACCACCACTGGTCCGCCTACACGGCCCTGGCCGACCGGCTCGACGCGCACGAACGCGCCGGGCGGGCCGCCTTCCGGGCCGGGCACCAGGTGTGGGCGCTGGAGCGCGTCGGGGACGGCTTCGCGGTGCACGTCACCCGCGGGCCGGAGAGCACCGACCGGGCCACCGTCCGGTCCCGGTCGGTGCTGCTCGCCACCGGCGCGTACGAGCGGCAGCTGCCGTTCCCCGGCTGGACCCTGCCCGGGGTGGTCACCGCGGGTGGCGCCCAGGCCATGCTCAAGGCCGGGCTGGTGCTGCCCGGGAAGCGGATCGTGGTGGCGGGCAGCGGCCCGCTGCTGCTCGCGGCGGCCTCCTCGCTGGTCACCGCCGGGGCCGAGGTGCCCGCCGTGGTCGAGGCCACCGCCTACCTCGGGTACGCGCGGCGCCCCGGCGTGCTGGCGGGCGTCCCCGGGAAGCTGGTCGAGGGCGCCGGACACGGCGGCGCGCTGCTGCGGCACGGCGTACGGCTGCGCCCGCGCAGCGCGGTGGTCGAGGCGCACGGGACGGACCGGGTCACCGGTGTCACGGTGGCCCGGCTGGACGCCGACTGGCGGCCGGTGCCCGGCACCGGGCGGCGGATCGACTGCGACGCGCTAGCCGTCGGCCACGGCCTGCTGCCGCAGATCGACCTGGCCACCGAGCTGGGCGCGCGGACCGCGACCGGGCCGGACGGCGCGGTCGCGCTGGAGGTCGACGCCCGGCTGCGCACCAGCGTGCCCGGCCTCTGGTCGGCGGGGGAGACCAACGGTGTCGGCGGCGCCGACCTCGCGCTCGCCGAGGGCGAGCTGGCCGCGCACGCGGTGGCCGGGCGGCCGCCCGCACCCGCGCTGCTGCGCCGCCGCTCGCGGCTGCGGGCCTTCGCCGACCTGATGGCCGCCGCCCACCGGCCGGGCCCCGGCTGGACCGGCTGGCTGCGTCCGGACACCGACGTCTGCCGCTGCGAGGAGGTGCCGGTCTCGGCGATCCGGGAGGCGGTCGACGAGCTGGGCGCGGGCGATCCGCGCACCGTCAAGCTGCTCACCCGGGCCGGAATGGGCTGGTGCCAGGGCCGGATGTGCGGTCCGGCCGTGGCCTGCCTGGCCGGCCCGGGTGAGCCGGGGCCGGACCGGCGGCCGCTGGGCTGCCCGGTGCCGCTCTCCCAGCTGGCGGCGGGACCCGCCCCGGACCCGGCGGCGAGGCCCACCCCGGAGGCGTAACGGGTCCCGTCGTCGAAGGGCGGGCCGGGGACCCTTGTCTCCGGCCCGCCCGCTCTAGTAAAATGTCACACCTCATCAAGGAGCTCATGTGTCCACCACCCAGCACGACACCAACCGTCCCTGGCGCGGCATCATGGTCGCCACCACGCTGCCGCTGCGCCCGGACCACTCCGTCGACTACGACGCCTACGCCGAGCACGTCCGCTGGCTGATCGACTCCGGCTGCGAGGGCGTCGTCCCCAACGGCTCGCTGGGCGAGTACCAGACGCTCACCGCCGAGGAGCGCGCCAAGGTCGTCGAGGTCGCCGTCGAGGCGGCCGGCGACGGCTCCCGGGTCATGCCCGGCGTCGCCGCCTACGGCAGCGCCGAGTCCCGCCGCTGGGCCGAGCAGGCCGCCGAGGCCGGCGCCGGCTCCGTCCTGCTGCTCCCGCCGAACGCCTACCGGGCCGACCACGCCTCGGTGCGCGCCCACTACGCCGAGGTCGCCAAGGCCGGCCTGCCGATCGTGGCGTACAACAACCCGATCGACACCAAGGTCGACCTCGTCCCCGCGCTGCTCGCCCAGCTGCACGCCGAGGGCTCGATCGTCGCCGTCAAGGAGTTCAGCGGCGACGTCCGCCGGGCGTACGAGATCGCCGAGCTGGCCCCCGGGCTGGACCTGCTGATCGGCGCCGACGACGTGCTGCTGGAGCTGGCGCTCGCCGGCGCCGTCGGCTGGATCGCCGGCTACCCGAACGCCCTGCCGACCGCCTCCGTGGCGCTCTACGATGCCGCGGTCTCCAAGGACCTGGAGACCGCGCTGCCGCTCTACAAGTCGCTGCACTCGCTGCTGCGCTGGGACTCCAAGACCGAGTTCGTCCAGGCGATCAAGCTCTCCATGGACATCGCCGGGCGCCCCGGCGGCCCGGTGCGCGCCCCGCGCGTGCCGCTCACCCCGGAGATCGAGGCGGCCGTCCGCGCGGCCACCGAGAAGGCGCTGGCCGACGGCCTGGTCTGAGACCCGATCCCGGGCCTCCGGGCCGGCTGCGGCGGCAGCCGGCCCGGCCCACACCACCCATCCGAACCCCCACGGGAGTTGTGACCCATGCGCACCCGTCACGTGTTCCACGCCGTCGACTCGCACACCGAGGGCATGCCGACCCGGGTGATCACCGGCGGCTTCGGCGTCATCCCCGGCGCCACCATGGCGGAGCGCCGGGTGCACTTCCAGCAGAACCTGGACGACTTCCGCACCCTGCTGATGTACGAGCCGCGCGGCCACGCGGCGATGAGCGGCGCCGTCCTCCAGCCGCCGACCCGGCCGGACGCCGACTTCGGCGTGCTCTACATCGAGGTCTCCGGGCTGCTGCCGATGTGCGGGCACGGCACCATCGGGGTCGCGACCGTACTGGTCGAGACCGGGATGGTCCCGGTGGTCGAGCCGGTCACCACCGTGCGGCTGGACACCCCCGCCGGACTGGTGATCGCCGACGTCCACGTCGAGGGCGGCGCCGCCAAGGCGGTGACCATCCGCAACGTGCCCTCCTACTCCGTCGCCCTGGACCGCAAGATCGAGGTGCCCGGCCACGGCACGGTGACCTACGACCTCGCCTACGGCGGCAACTTCTACGCCATCCTGCCGCTCGCCGAGTTCGGGCTGCCCTTCGAGCGCGAGCGCAAGCAGGAGATCCTGGACGCCGGCCTGGCCATGATGGACGCGATCAACGCGAGCCCGGACCGCCCGGTGCACCCGGAGAACCCGTCCATCCACGGCTGCCACCACGTCCAGCTGCTCGCCCCCGGCTCCACCGCCGAGCACTCCCGGCACGCGATGGCCATCCACCCCGGCTGGTTCGACCGCTCGCCCTGCGGCACCGGCACCTCGGCGCGGATGGCCCAGCTGCACGCGCGCGGCGAACTGCCGCTCGGACGGGACTTCCGCAACGACTCCTTCATCGGGACCACCTTCACCGGGCGGCTGGTCGAGGAGACCGAGGTGGCCGGACGGCCCGCGGTCGTGCCCACCGTCACCGGACGGGCCTGGATCACCGGCACCGCCCAGTACTTCCTCGACCCGAGCGACCCGTTCCCGGCGGGCTTCCTGCTCTGACCCCACCGGGACCCCACCGACCTCCTTCGTCCCCGTACCTCCCCCGAAGGGCTGCTGGCCGTGACCATCACCTCGTACAACCCCGCCGACCCGGACGACCTCGTGGTCGCCGTCGAGGAGCCCGGCGCCGATGCCGTGCGGGCCGCCGTCGGGCGGGCCCGGGCGGCCCAGGGCGACTGGCTCGCCGCAGGGGCGGGCGCCCGGTCGGCGGCGCTCGGCCGGATCGCGGACGCCGTGGAGGCGCACGCCCACGAGCTGGCCGCGCTGATCGTGCGCGAGGTCGGCAAGCCGCTCGCCGAGGCGCTCGGCGAGGTCGCCCGCACGGCGGCGATCTGGCGCTACTACGCGCAGGCACCGTACGCGCCCTCCGGAGCGGTGCACGAGACCGCCGCCGGCCCCGGGCTGCTGCTCACCCGGCGCCGCCCGTACGGGGTCGCCGGGCTGATCGCGCCGTGGAACTTCCCGCTGGCGATCCCGACCTGGAAGGCCGCGCCCGCGCTCGCCGTCGGCAACACGGTGGTGCTCAAGCCGGCGCCCGAGGCGACGGCCTGCGCGCTGCGGCTGGCGGAGCTGGCCGGGCTGCCCGAGGACGTCTTCACCGTGCTGCCCGGCGGGGCGGAGGAGGGCGCGGCGCTGGTCGACGCCGCGGACGTGGTCTCCTTCACCGGCTCGACCGGCGTCGGCCGGGCCGTGGTGCGGGCCGCGACCGAGCGCGGGGTGCCGGTGCAGGCCGAACTCGGCGGGCTGAACGCCGCGCTGGTGCTGCCGGACGCCGACATCGCGCAGGCCGCCGGGCACATCGCCGCGGCCGTCGCCGGGTACGCCGGGCAGAAGTGCACCGCCACCAGCCGGGTGATCGCGGTCGGCGCCGCGTACGAGCCGCTGCGCGAGGCGCTGGTCAAGGCGCTGGCGGCGGTCGACGACGCGGTCTGCGGGCCGGTGATCAACGCCGCGGCCCGGGACCGGCTGACCGGAGCCGTCTCCTCGGCCGTCGAGGCCGGGGCCACCGTCCTGACGGGCGGGCGGGTGCCCGAGCGGGCCGGCTGGTACGTCGAGCCGACCCTGCTCACCGAGGTGCCGGCCGAACACCCGCTGGCGCGCGAGGAGTTCTTCGGCCCGATCGCCGTGCTGCACGCCGTCGCCGACCTGGACGAGGCCGTCGCGCTCGCCAACGACACCCCGCACAGCCTCTCCACCTCGGTGCACACCCGCAGCCTGGACGTGGCGCTGGCCGCCGCCGACCGGCTCGACGCGGGCATGATCCGGGTCAACGCCCCGTCCAGCGGCGTCGACTTCCACCTGCCCTTCGGCGGGACCAAGGGCGCGAGCCACGGCGAGCGCGAGCAGGGCCAGGCGGCCTTGGACTTCTACACCGTCAGCCGGACCGTCAGCGTGCTGCCGGGAGGTGTCGCCTGATGTTCGTCCGCACCGTCGACTACCACACGGCCGGCGAGCCGTTCCGGATCGTGCTGGACGGCGTACCGCCGATCCCCGGCGACACCGTCGCCGAGCGCCGTGCCATCGCGCTCGGCGCGGGCGGCAGCGCCACCGCGCCCCGGCCCAGCGCGCTCGACGACGTCCGGCAGCTGCTCAGCCGGGAGCCGCGCGGCCACGCCGGGATGTACGGCGGCTTCCTGGTGCCGCCGGACGACGACGAGGCGCACCTGGGCGTGCTGTTCTGGCACAAGGACGGCTACTCCACCGCCTGCGGGCACGGCACCATCGCGCTCGGCGCCTGGGCGGTGGACTCCGGACTGGTCACGGCCCCCGCCGACGGCGTGGCCCGGGTGCGGATCGACGTGCCCTCCGGCCGGGTGACCGCCCTGGTGCACCGGGCCGGCGGCCGGACCACCGGGGTGACCTTCCGCAACGTGCCCAGCCGGGTGACGGCGCTGAAGCTCCCGGTGGAGACCTCGCACGGCACCGTGGAGGTCGCCGTCGCGCACTCCGGCGCCTGCTACGCCTCGGTGTCCGCGGCCGCCCTCGGGCTCTCCGTGGAGACCGGCCGGCTGCCCGAACTCACCGCCGTGGGGCGGGAGATCAGGGCCGCCCTGGCCGGATCGGAGGCGGTCGCGCACCCGACGGACGCCCGGCTGTCCGGCGTGTACGGGGTCATCCTGTACGACGAACTCCCCCCGGTGGACGGCGTACTGAACCAGCGCAACGTCACCGTCTTCGCGGACGGGCAGATCGACCGCTCGCCCTGCGGCTCCGGCACCTCCGCCCGGCTCGCGGTGCTCGCCGCCGAGGGGCGGCTGGCCCCCGGCGAGCCGCTGCGGCACGAGTCGGTCATCGGGACGGTCTTCAGCGGACGGGTCCTCGCGGGCGGCGACCCGCTGGGCGAGGGCGTGGTCACCGAGGTCGGCGGAACGGCCCACCGCACCGGCGAGCACGGCTTCGTCCTGGAGCCGGGCGACGAGCTGGGAGCGGGGTTCCTGCTGTG
The DNA here is from genome assembly GCF_053594915.1 of Kitasatospora sp. NPDC002543. Taxonomy (NCBI): domain Bacteria; kingdom Bacillati; phylum Actinomycetota; class Actinomycetes; order Kitasatosporales; family Streptomycetaceae; genus Kitasatospora; species Kitasatospora sp. NPDC002543. Next base: position 56,231 of record NZ_JBSFWR010000028.1, read on the forward strand.
AGCGCCGCCGCCGTGAGTTCGACCGCCGCGAGCGCGGCCGCGGGGAGCCCGGCCGCCGCGAGTTCCACCACCGAGAGCCCGATCGCACCGCCCGGCACGGCTGTTGTGCCGCTCCAGTACGCCGTGGCGGGCACCGGCGGGGTCGGGCCCGCCGGTGCGGTGGGGGCGATCGAGCGGGTGCTGCTGGACGGGTTCGACCCGGAGGCGGCACCCGCACGGTCGGCCGTGCCCGTGCCCGCCGGCGAGCTGCTGCTGATGCCGGCCGCCGCCGGGCCGTACGCGGGCGTGAAGATCGCCGGGGTCGCGCCCGCCAACCCGGAGCGGGGGCTGCCCCGGATCACCGGCAGCTACCTGCTGCTGGACGGGCCCACCCTGCAGCCGCTCGCCCTGCTGGACGGGGCCGCGCTCACCGCGCTGCGCACCCCCGCCGTCACCGCGGCCGCGCTGCGCCGGCTGGCGGTGCCGGAGGCCGAGCACCTGGTGCTGTTCGGCTCCGGGCCGCAGGCGTACGGGCACCTGGACGCGCTGATGGCCGTCCGGCCGCTGCGCCGGCTCACCGTGGTGGCACGCGACCCCGGCCGGGCCGGCGCGCTCGCCGAGTACGGCCGGGGCCTCGGGCTGACGGCCGAGGTCGGCGACCGGCGCGCGGTGCGCGAGGCGGACCTGGTGGTCTGCTGCACCACGGCGCGCACCCCGCTGTTCGACGGCGCGCTGGTGCCCGCCCACGCGGCGGTCGCGGCGGTCGGCTCGCACGAGCCGGACGCGCGGGAGGTGGACGAGCTGCTGGTCCAGCGGGCCGAGCTCTACGTCGAGGCGCGCGCGGTCGCGGCCCGGGAGGCCGGGGACCTGCTGATGGCGGGTGTGGCCGGGCGGCAGCTGTGGAACCTCGCCGAGCTGGTGCGCGGCGACGCCCTGGTGCCGGACGGGCGGCCGCGGTTCTTCAAGAGCGTCGGGATGGCCTGGCAGGACCTGGCCGTCGCGGCGGAGGTGTACCGGCGGCAGTAGTGGCGCGGCGGGCGCTCAGTCGCCCAGGAGCACGAGCCGGCTGCCCGGGGTGGCGGCGCAGTCCGCGAGCAGGTCGCGCAGCTCGCGGACCGCGGCCCGCTGCTCCTCGGTGGTGCAGCGGGCGAGCAGGGCGGTGGCCTCCTCGAAGACCGCGCCGGCGTCCCGCTCGTCGAACAGGGTGTCCCCGTAGGGGTCGATCCGGCCGAGCCGGTGGCGGACGGGATCGGTGTGCCGGGCCAGGGCGTCGTCGAGGGCCGCCCCGGGGCTCGACAGGCGCAGCATCCTGGCGCCGGTGCGGCGGCCGCCGGCCGAGTGGCCGTCGTACAGCGCGATGTCGATCGACACGTCGTAACTCCTGGTCGTGATCGGGAGTTGTGGAACCGGAGCCGGCGCAGCGGGAAGGGATCCCCCGCTGCGCCGGCTCCTCACGTTTTCCGGCTGCGCCCTCCGGTGGCGGCTTCCGGTGCCGCGCGGGTCAGGCCCGGTCGTCGGCGTAGGCGGTGAGCAGCCGGGCCAGGTGCTTGCCGGTGACCAGCAGCGGCTGTTCGCTGCGGGCGACCTGGGCGGCGAGCTCGGCGCCCTCCAGGGTGCTGATCACGGTGCCGGCCAGTTCGCGGGCGTCCTGCTCGCCGATGCCGGCGGCGAGCAGCCGTTCCGTCACCACGGCCCGCCAGTTGGCGAAGGCCTCGGCCACCGCCTCCTCGATCACCGGCACCCGGCCGACCGTCTCCAGGGCGGTGCTGGTGATGGGGCAGCCGTCCTGCCAGTCGGAGGCGCGCAGTTCGGTGGCGAGCAGCCGGGTGCAGGCGGTCATCGCCTCGCCGAGGTCCGGCGAGGAGCCGAGCCCGGTGCGCAGCATGACGGCGAACTCCTCGTCCCCGTGCCGGATCGCCTCGGCGGCCAACTCCTGCTTGCCGCCCGGGAAGAAGTGGTAGACGGAGCCGAGGGTGGCCTCGGCCTCGCGGGAGATCTGCTTGATCCCGGTGCCCTCGTACCCCTGGCGCTGCAGCAGCCGGGAGGTGGCCCGGACGATCCGCTCGCGGGTGCCGGCTTTCGCCCCGGCCTGGGGGGAGGTCTTCTCGGGCGCGTTCACGGCGCGATCCTAGCCGAGATTCTGAGTAGAGCGTTCGTTCCAGTCCTGTGCTAGCGTCGGCCCCGGCGCTCTAAATAGAGCGTTCGTTCCAGAGGAGGGGAAAGCGCATGTCCGTGGAGCAGTCGAAGCGGTCCGTGACGGTGATCGGGCTCGGCCCGATGGGGCGGGCCATGGCCGGGGCGTACCTGGACGCCGGGTACGCCGTCACGGTGTGGAACCGCACACCCGGGCGGGCCGGCGAGCTCCTCGCCCGGGGCGCGCGGGAGGCGCCCAGCGCCCGGGCGGCGGTGGAGGCGAACGAACTGGTGGTGCTCAGCCTCACCGACTACGACGCGGTGTTCGAGGTGCTGGAGGCGGTCGAGCCGGCGCTGGAGGGGAAGGTGATCGCGAACCTCAGCTCGGACACCCCCGCCCGGGCCCGCGAGGCCGCCCGCCGGCTGGCCGAGCACGGCGCCGCGCAGCTGACCGGCGGGGTGCAGGTGCCGCCGTCCGGCATCGGCGACCCCGCGTCGTCCACCTTCTACAGCGGCCCGGTCGAGCTGTTCCAGCGCCACCGCGCCGCGCTGGAGGTGCTCACCGGGGCCGACTACCGGGGCGACGACCCCGGGCTGGCGCAGCTGTACTACCAGATCCAGATGGACCTGTTCTGGTCCTCGATGGTCGGCTACCTGCACGCCACGGCGATCGCCGAGGCCAACGGCATCACGGCCGAGGAGTTCCTGCCGTACCTGAGCTCGACCGCCGCCTCGATGCCCGGCTTCCAGGCGTTCTACGCGCCGCGGATCACCGGCGGGGACCACCGCGGGGACGTCGACCGGCTGGCGATGGCGCTGGCCGGCATCGAGCACGTCCGGCACACCGCGGAGGACTCCGGGGTCGACGGCGCGCTGCCGGCCGTTCTCGCGGAGGCGGTCCGGCGGGGCGTCGAGGACGGGTTCGGCGCGGCCAGCCTCACCGTGCTGGTGGGGCGGTTCCGCCGGGAGTAGCCGTGTGTGCGGGCCGCGGGGGCCCGAAGATCGTGTGCCGTCGGCCGTTGTCACGGCCGACGGCCGCTGTCACCATGGCTTTCTGCGTCAGGAGGGGCCGGCGCGGCGGGTGTTCGAATCGCTGGCTGTTGCGCACGCAACGTAACGTGACATTGTACGCTGGTGTTCTGCACCCACCCGGAGGAACACCATGGCCGACCTCAAGTCCCGCACCCTGATCTCCGTACAGGAGCGGCTTCGCGACCAGGTCGCGCACGCACTCCGGGCGGCCCTGATCTCCGGCGAACTGCGCCCCGGCGTGGTCTACTCCGCCCCCGCGCTCGCCGCCGACTTCGGCGTCTCCGCCACCCCGGTCCGCGAGGCCATGCTCGACCTCGCCCGCGAGGGCCTCGTCGAGGCCGTCCGCAACAAGGGCTTCCGGGTCACCGAACTGACCGACCGGGACCTCGACGACTTCACCGAGATCCGCGCCCTGATCGAGGTCCCGACCGTCGGCCGGGTGGCGGTCACCGCCACCCGGGAACAGCTGGAACGGCTGCGCCCGCAGGCTGAGGCGATCGTCGCGGCGGCCCGCAAGCACGACCTGATCGGCTACCTGGAGGCCGACCGCCAGTTCCACCTGGACCTCCTGGGCCTGGCCGGCAACACCCGGCTGGTCGAGGTGGTCGGCGACCTGCGCAAGCGCTCCCGGCTGTACGGCCTCAACCGGCTCGACGAGCGCGGCGAGCTGGTCTCCTCGGCGGAGGAGCACCTGGAGCTGCTGGACCTGCTGCTCGCCGGCGACGCGGCCGGCGCCGAGGCCTGCATGACCCGGCACCTCAGCCACGTCCGCTCGCTCTGGGCCGGCGAGGAGAAGCCCGCCGAGCCGGAGCCCTCGGCCCTGCGGCTGCGGTCCGGCCGGGGCTAAACCGCTCGTTCGGGTGAAGACTGAGGATCGGGCGCCGAAAGGCGTGCCGGTTCTACGATGATGCTCTCGACATCGGCAGCCAGGAGGAAATCCATGTCCGCCGCAGCAGTGGAAGAGCCCATGGAGCAGCCGACGCTGCTCGAAGCCGCTGAGCTGATCTCCAACCAGTTCACCGGGCACCGGGTCGAGATCGTCGGGAGCCAGATCACCGTGACGCCGCCGCCGAACGCTTCGCACAGCAAGTCGCTGAGCCGCCTGATGCGCGTGCTGTTCCAGGCCGGCCTCGATGGAGGCGGGACCGAAGTCCTTCAGGGCATCGGGATCTGGCTGCCGGATGGGCCGTCGGACTATGCGATTCCCGATCTGGCGGTTGTCGACGCCGATATCGACGATCACCTGATCGAGTACAACTGCTACGACCCGGCCGTCTTCCGGCTCGTTCTGGAAGTCACCTCGTCCAACCACAGCGATGACCTGAAGAGGAAGCCTTTCGTCTACGCGTCTGCAGGCGTGCCCGTCTACGTGATCGTGGATCGCGCGAATCAGCGAGTCATGGTGCTCACCGACCCGCGGGACGGCGAGTACCGGGTGCACGCCGTCCACCACCCCGGGCAGTCCTTCACCCTGCCGGAGTCGATCGGCGCCGCTGTGACGCTTTCGGTGGACGACGTGCTCATCGCCAAGAAGTAGCTCACACCGCCGCCGCCGGCAGGGTCAGCCTGCCGTCGTGGACCTCGGCGATCTGGTCGACGGCCGTCAGGTGGGTGCGGTCGTGGGTGACCAGCACGGTGGCGGTGGCCCGGCGGTGGGTGAGGTCGGTGATCAGGTCGAGGACGGCGGCGCCGCGCTCGTGGTCGAGGGCGCTGGTGGGCTCGTCCACCAGGAGCACCGTCGGGTCGTTCATCAGCGCGCGGGCGATGTTGACCCGCTGGCGCTGGCCGCCGGAGAGCTGGTGCGGGCGGCGGGCGGCCTGGTCGCGCAGGCCCACGGCGTCCAGGAGCTCCAGGGCGCGGGGCAGGGCCGTGCGCGGGGCGCGGCCGTCGAGGTGGGCCATCACCTGCAGCTGCTCCACCGCGGTGAGCGAGGGCAGCAGGTTGGCCTGCTGGAAGACGATGCCGATCTTCGAGCGGCGCAGCGCGGTGAGCTCCGCCCGGCCGAGGCCCGTGGTGTCGGTGCCGTCGACGACCACCTGCCCGGAGTCCGGGGTGATCAGGGTGGCGGCGACCGCCAGCAGGCTGGACTTGCCGGAGCCGGAGGGGCCGACGACGGCGGTGAGCGAGCCCTTGGGGACGGTCAGCGAGACCTCGTCCAGGGCGGTGAGCCGGCCGTCGCCGTCCGGGTAGGTCAGCGTGATGCGGTCGAGGGTCAAGCTCATCGGACACTCCCCAGGGCGGTCAGCGGGTCGACGGAGGTGATCCGCCGGATGGACAGGGCCGCGCCGATCGCGCCGAGGGCGATCATGACGGCGGCGGGCAGCAGGACGGTCGGGGCGTCCAGGACGAAGGGGACGGCGGAGCCGATCAGCGCGCCGAAGCCGGCGGCGACCGCGGTGCCCAGCAGGGTGCCGAGCACCAGCAGCAGGACGGCCTGGCCGAGGGCGTCGCGCAGCAGGTAGCGGGTGGAGGCGCCGAGGGCCTTGAGGACGGCGATGTCGCCGCTGCGCTGGATCGTCCAGACCGTGAAGAACGCGCCGATCACCAGGGCGGAGATGGCGAACAGGAAGCCGCGCATCAGCTGGAGCGAGCCGTTCTCCGAGGTGTAGGAGCCGATCGCGGCGAGGGCGTCGTCGCGGGTGCGGGTCTCGGTGCCGTGGCGGTCGTCGGCGCCGGCGAGGTCGGCGCCCTTCGCCGTGTCGAGCGCGATGACGGTGGCGTGGCCGGCGCCGCCGGGGGCGGCCAGCTGCCAGTCGGCGAGGGTGGTCCAGATGACCGGGGTGTGGCTGTACGCGGCGTCGCCCTCGACGGCGGCGACCTTCAGCGGGTGCCCGGCGAGGGTGAAGTCGGCGCCGGGGGCGAGGCCGCCCAGATTCTCGGCGGCGCTCCTGGACAGCACGGCCTGGCCGGGGGCGACCCGGGTGCCCTTCGGGGCGAGCCCGGAGCCGTCCGGGACGCCGAAGGCGGAGAGCGCGGCGGTGCGCTGGCCGGCGGCGGCCTTGGTGGTGGTGATGCCGAGCGGCTGGGCGGAGGTGACGCCGGGCTCGCGCGCCCAGGCCTGCCACTGCTCGGGGGTGACCTGGGAGTCGGTGAAGGAGAGCTTCTGCCCGTCGGCGGGCTTGCCGAACACCAGGTGGTCGGCGGGCAGGCCGGTGATGGCGGAGATGTTCTGCCGGCCGAGCCCGGCGGTCAGCCCGGACAGCAGGCCGACCAGTACGGTGATCAGCACGATGACGGTTCCCATCAGGGCGAACCGCCCCTTGGCGAACCTCAGGTCCCTCCAGGCGACGAACACGACGGGCCTTCCTCTGCGGGGGGTTCTCTCGACCCTTCCACCGTCCCCGACGGGAGGGGACCGGGGCATCGCGCCGGGGATTGCATCCTGGGCATCAAAGGGGAGACGCGGAGTTCAACCTTTTGATTGATGCCGGGCCCGGGGTGCCGACTTACGCTGGACGGATGGCGACCGAACGATCCAGAACCACCCCCGTCGCCCGCGTCCTCCAGGTCTGCCTGCACCTGCTCGTGGCGGGCCTGCTCGCGCTCGCCGTCGCCCGGGCCGTCTTCGTCGACCGGGGCGGCGATCCGGCCGCCGTCGCCGCCGCGGCCACCGCGATGGCGGCCGTCTACACCGTCGGGCCGCAGCTGGCCGCCGTGCGCCGCTCGCGCCGGGCGGCCGCGCTCTGGCTGGCGCTGCTCGGCATCACCTGGGCGGGCGTGCTGATCGCCACCCAGGACGGGGTCTGGCTGGCCTTCCCGCTGTACTTCCTGGAACTGCACCTGCTGGGGCGGCGCGGCGGGCTCGTCGCCGTCGGGCTGACCGCGGCCGCCTCGATCACCGCGTGGTCCTGGCACCAGCACAGTTTCGGCTTCGCCGCCTCGATCGGTCCGGCGCTCGGCGCGGCCGTGGCCACCGCCACCGTGCTCGGCTACCAGGCGCTGTACCGGGAGAGCGAGGAACGCCGCCGGCTGATCGACGAGCTGACCGCGGCCCGCGCCGACGCCGCCGCCGCGCACCACGCGGCCGGGGTGCTGGCCGAGCGCGAGCGGCTCGCCCGGGAGATCCACGACACCCTCGCGCAGAGCCTCAGCTCCATCCAGCTGCTGCTGCGGGCCGCCCAACGGGCCCTGCCGGAGCGCACCGAGGCCGCCGCCGGCTACGTCGAGCAGGCGCGGCAGGCCGCCCAGGACAACCTGGACGAGGCCCGCCGGTTCGTCCGGGCGCTCACCCCGCCCGCGCTGGACGGCGATCCGCTGCCCGTCGCGCTGGAGCGGCTCTGCGCGACCACGACGGCGCACGGCGCGCTGCCCGTCCACCTGCACGTGTCCGGCGATCCGGTCCGGCTGCCGCCCGCGCAGGAGGTCGCGCTGCTGCGCATCGCGCAGTCGGCGCTCGGCAACACCATCCGGCACTCGGGCGCCACCCGGGCCGAGGTGACACTCAGCTACATGGAGGGCGAGGTGGCGTTGGACGTGGTCGACGACGGGGCCGGGTTCGACCCGGTGGCGGTCGCGGGCCGCACCGGCGAGGAGGGCGGGTTCGGGCTGCCCTCGATGCGGGCCCGGGCCCGGGCGCTCGGCGGCAGCTTCACGGTGGAGTCGTCGCCCGGGCAGGGCGCGGCGGTGGCGGTACAGCTGCCGGTCGCCCCGGAGGCGGGCCAGTGATCCGGCTGCTCATCGCGGACGACCACCCGGTGGTGCGGGCCGGGCTGCGGGCGGTGCTGGAGTGCGAACCGGACTTCGCCATCGTGGCGGAGGCGGCCACCGCCGAGCGGGCCGTCGAGCTGGCCGCGGAGCCGGGCGTGGACGTGGTGCTGATGGACCTCCAGTTCGGGCCGGCGGCGGCGATGAACGGGGCGCAGGCCACCGCGGCGATCACCGCCCGGGCGGGCGCGCCGCGGGTGCTGGTGGTCACCACGTACGACAGCGACGCGGACACCCTGCCGGCCCTGGAGGCCGGCGCCACCGGCTACCTGCTGAAGGACGCGCCGCCGGAGGAGCTGGCCCAGGCCGTACGGGCCGCCGCGGCGGGCCGCAGCGCCCTGGCGCCCAGCGTGGCGGACCGGCTGCTGGAACGGATGCGGACACCGGCGGCGGCGCTCAGCGCCCGGGAGACGGAGGTACTGGGACTGGTCGCGGACGGGCTGACCAACCAGCGGATCAGCCAGCGGCTGCACCTGAGCCAGGCCACGGTGAAGTCCCATCTGGTGCACATCTACGCCAAGTTGGGGGTGGACTCGCGCACGGCGGCGGTGCGCGAGGCGCGCGGGCGGGGGTTGATCCGCTGAGCGTAGGCTGGGGGCCGTCCGTACCCGCGGCAGTGTGAGGAGCGCCCGATGGCCGTCCGTCCCGACGAGCTCGCCGTACCCGTGATCGGCGCCCCGATGGCGGGCGGGCCCTCGACACCCGAGCTGGTGGCGGCGGTGAACCGGGCCGGCGGGCTGGGGTTCCTGGCCGCCGGGATGAAGACCGCCGCCGGGATGGCCGAGCAGATCGCCGCGGTGCGGGAGGCCTCCGACCGGCCGTTCGGGGTGAATCTGTTCGTGCCGGGCCCGCCCGCGGACCGGGCGGCCGTCGCCGCCTACCGGGAGCGGCTGCGGCCCGAGGCCGAGCGGTGGGACGTGACGCTGCCGGAGGAGGCCGGGCCGGACCGCGACGACTGGTACGCCAAGTTCGCCGCGCTGCTCGCGGACCCGGTGCCGGTGGTCTCGTACACCTTCGGGCTGCCGACGGCCGAGGAGGCGGCGGCGCTGCGGTCGGTCGGCACCACCCAGGTCGGCACCGTCACCACGCCCGAGGAGGCGCGGGCGGCGGAGGCGGTCGGGATGGACGTGCTGTGCGTGCAGGGCCCGGAGGCGGGCGGCCACCGCGGCACCCACCGGGCGGCGGACCGCCCGGGCGAGCTGCCGCTGCTCCAACTGCTGCCCGCCGTACGGGAGGTGACGGCGCTGCCGCTGGTCGCCGCGGGCGGGATCGGGGACGGCACGGCCGTCGCCGCCGCGCTGCGGGCGGGGGCGGTGGCGGTGCAGCTGGGCACGGCGCTGCTGCGGTCGGACGAGTCCGGCGCCTCGGCGGCCCACCGGGCGGCGCTCGTCGAGCTCCCGGAGACGGCCGTCACCCGCGCCTTCACCGGCCGCCCGGCCCGCGGCCTGCGCAACGCCTTCATGGACCGCTACGGCCGCTACGCCCCGTCCGCCTACCCCGAGGTGAACCGCCTCACCACCCCCCTGCGCGCCGCCGCCGCCCGCCACGGCGACACCTCCGCCATGCACCTGTGGGCCGGCACGGCCCACCTGCTGGCCCGTACGGGCCCCGCGGAGCAGATCGTCGCGGAGCTCTGGCAGGCGGCGCGGCGGTAGCGCCCCCGGCGCGCGGGCTGACGGGTGTCGTCCCCGCAGGGGTGGAAGGACAAGGGAGAAGTGAGTATGAAGGGCCGCAGTTGGACCGAGGTGCGGGCTGAGGCGCAGCGGATCAACCCACAGTTGGCCTCGCCGGAGGCGGAGGCCGGCCGGGCCCGGATCCGTGAGGAGAGCCTGGCCCGGATCCGCGGCCACGAGCTGGCCGAGATGCGGAAGGCGGCCGGCCTCACCCAGAAGGAGGTGGCGGCGCTGATGGGCGTGAGCCAGGCGCGGGTGTCGCAGATCGAGCACGGGCAGGTGGACAGCCTGGAGAACCTGCGGGCGTACTCGGCGGCGATCGGCGGCGAGGTCGAGGTGACGGTACGACGGGGGGAGCGGACGGTCAAGGTGGCCTGACCGTCCGCTCCCGGCGGTGGCCTCAGCCGAGCAGGCCGGCCATCCAGGACTCGACGGCGGCCGCCTCGCGGGGGAGGGCGCCGGACATCAGGTGGGCGCCGTCGGCGGTGATGACCAGGTCGTCCTCGATGCGGATGCCGAGGCCGCGGAGTTCGGCGGGGAGGGTCTCGTCGTCGGGCTGGAGGTAGAGGCCGGGTTCGACGGTGAGGACCATGCCCTCCTCCAGGGTGCCGTCGAGGTAGCGGTCGGCGCGGGACTTGGCGCAGTCGTGGTAGTCGAGGCCGAGCATGTGGCCGCTGCCGCAGAGGGTGTAGCGGCGGTACAGGCCGTTGTCCTCGGCGAGGGCCTCCTCGGCGGAGACGGGCAGCACGCCCCAGTCGGCGAGGCCCTCGGCGATGACCCGCATGGCGGCGCGGTGGAAGTCGCGGAACCGCGCGCCCGGGCGCAGGGTGGCGATGCCGGCGCTCTGGGCGGCGAGGACGAGGTCGTAGGCCTGGCGCTGGACGGGGGTGAAGGTGCCGCTGAGCGGCAGGGTGCGGGTGATGTCGGCGGCGTAGAGGGTGTCGGTCTCGACGCCGGCGTCCAGCAGCAGCAGGGCGTCGGGGTCGAGGGCGCCGTCGTTGCGGATCCAGTGCAGCACGCAGGCGTGGGCGCCGGAGGCGGCGATGGTGGTGTAGGAGGTGCCGTTGCCCTCGGCGCGGGCGCGCAGGTCGAAGACGCCCTCGATCCAGCGTTCGCCGCGGTGGTGGCGCAGCGCGGTGGGCAGGGCGCGGACGACGTCCTCGAAGCCGGTGGTGGTGTGGTCGACGGCGAGCTGGAGCTGGCCGACCTCCCATTCGTCCTTGACCAGGCGCAGTTCGGAGAGGACGGCGGCCAGTTCGCCGTCCCGGTGGTCGCCGTTCGGCCGCCCGGTGGCCTCGTCGACCAGCGGGTCGGTGCCGGCCAGGACCCGGGTGGGCGGCTGGGGTCCGGTGAGGAGCTTGCCGAGGTCGTCGAGGTGTTCGGTGCGGACCCCGGTGAGCCGGGCCGCCTCGGCGAGGTCGGGGCGGGAGCCGACCCAGAACTCGCCGTAGCGGCGGTCGCGGTAGAACTCGCCGCCGTCGCGCGGGGAGCGGGGGCGCAGGTACAGGACGGGCTCGTGGCCCTCGGGGCCGGCGGGTTCGAGGACGAGGACGTGGTCGGCCTGGTCCTCGCCGGTGAGGCCGGTGAGCCAGACGTACGCGCTGTGCGGGCGGAAGCGGTAGTCGAGGTCGTTGCAGCGGACCTTGAGCCGGCCGGCCGGGACGATCAGCCGCTCGCCGGGGAAGGCGGCGGAGAGCCGGGTGCGGCGGCCGGGGAAGTGGTCGTGGCCGGGGACGCGCCGGTCGGCGGGGAGCGGGGTGGCGGCCCAGCTGGTGGCCATGAACGAGGCGAGTGCGGGGGAGACCGGGAGGTCGTGGCTCCCGGTGTTGAGGCCGGTCGGGGGAAGGGTCACCGGTGAACTCCTTGGCGGGGCTGGGGAGATGCTGGCACGGACACAGCTCGGTAACGGCAGCCGTCACCTCTTGTGCAGTGCAATTTCACATTACTATGTTACGGGTCACACAGCGCAGCCGGCCAGGTCGGACGATCAGGCCCCCCACAGCGGAGTTGCACATGACCAGGCGCACCCACGCCGCCCTCGCGGCGGCCCTCGCGGCGACCCTCACCCTCGGCCTCGGGGCCTGCTCGAACGACAAGAGCGACAGCGGCTCCGACGCCGCGCCCGCCGACAGCAAGGGCCCGGGCGCGGCGTCCGGCTCGATCATCGGAGGCACTCCGGCCAAGGGTGGCACCCTCAACATCCTGACCAACCAGGACTTCGCCCACCTCGACCCGGCCCGCAACTGGGTCGTGCCGCACATGGACTTCGGCACCCGGCTCATCTACCGGACCCTGACCACCTTCAAGTCCGAGCCGGGCGCGGCCGGCAGCGAGATCGTCCCGGACCTCGCCACCGACCTGGGCAAGTCCTCCGAGGGCGGCAAGGTGTGGACCTTCACCCTCAAGGACGGCCTCAAGTACGAGGACGGCTCGCCGATCAAGTCCGCCGACATCAAGTACAACGTCGAGCGGTCGTTCTCCCCGGACCTCACCGGCGGCCCCGACTACGCGATCCAGTACCTGGCGGACGGCGAGAACTACAAGGGCCCGCTGAACGGCGAGCACCTGTCGAGCATCGAGACGCCGGACGACAAGACGATCGTCTTCCACCTGAAGCGCCCGGTCGCCGAGTTCTCCGACACCGTCACCCTGCCGACCTTCGCCCCGGTGCCGCAGTCCCAGGAGAAGGGCACCCAGTACGACGCCCGGCCGTTCTCCTCCGGCCCGTACAAGATCGAGACCTACGACCGCGGCAAGCAGCTGGTGCTGGTCCGCAACGACAACTGGGACCCGGCCACGGACACCGTCCGCAAGGCGTACCCGGACAAGGTCGTGGTCACCCAGGGCATCAAGGGCGGCCAGGCCGACGACCGGATCATCGCCAGTGACGGCGCCGACGCCAACGCCATCAACATGCCGTGGATGCAGCACGAGACCGTCGCCAAGGTGCTGCCCAAGGCGGACGTCAAGGCCCGCATGGTCGCCGAGCAGACCGGCTGTACCGACATGCTCTACCTGAACACCGCCAAGGCCCCCTTCGACGACCCGAAGGTGCGCGAGGCGATGATGTGGGCGGTCGACCGCGACGCCCAGGTGACCGCTTTCGGCGGCCCCGCGATGACCGACGCGGCGACCTCCTTCCTGCCGCCCTCGCTGACCGGCGGCGTCAAGTCCGACCCGCTGAAGATCCCGGTCAACGGCGACCAGGAAAAGGCCAAGAAGATGCTCCAGGAGGCGGGCAAGAGCGACCTCAAGGTCTCGCTCACCGTCTCGACCGGCGACAAGACCCGCGCCGAGGCGATCCAGCAGTCGCTGTCCAAGGCCGGCGTCCAGGTCACCGTGAACACCGTCGACGCGTCCGCCTTCGCCGACACCGTCGGCGACATCAAGAACGCCCCCGAGCTGACGCTCAACGGCTGGTGCCCCGACTACCCCTCCGGCGCGACGTTCCTGCCGTTCCTCTTCGACGGCCGCACCATCAAGGAGAAGGGCAACCAGGGCAACTACAGCCAGTTCAAGGACCAGGCCACGATGGACCGGATGGACCAGATCGCGGCCATGACGAACGTCGACGAGGCGAACAAGGCCTGGAAGCAGCTGGACGAGGACCTGATGAAGAAGGCCCCGGCCGTCCCGCTGCTCTGGCAGCGGCGCCCGCTGCTGGTCGGCACCAACGTGGCCGGCGCGTTCGGCAACTCGGGCTTCGCCGGCATGATCGACCTGGCCACGGTCGGCCTCAAGGACCCCGCCAAGGGCAAGTGAGGGACCGGCAGCCATGAGTACCACCACTGAGCCCGCCGCCGTGGCCGACGCCACGGCGGGGGGCGCCAAGAAGAGTGCCGGGCGCGGGCCCTGGCGGCTGGTCTGGGACCAGCTGTGGGCCAAGGGCTCGGCCCGGTTCGGGCTGATCACCGTCGGCGTGCTGGTCCTGGTCACCGCGCTGGCCGGGCCGCTCGGCTCGCTCGGCGGCTGGAGCCCCGAGGAGTTCGACAAGCGCTCGCTCGACCCGTACCTGGGCGGCCTGCCCAAGGGGGACTTCGGCGGCATCAGCGCCCGGCACTGGCTGGGCGTCGAACCGCTCACCGGCCGCGACCTGTTCGCCCGGGTGCTGCACGGCGGGCAGGTCTCCCTGCTGATCGCCTTCACCGCGACGGCCGTCGTCGTGCTCGTCGGCACCCTGGCCGGCATCGCGGCGGGCTACTTCGGCGGGCGCGTCGACACCCTGCTGTCCCGGCTGATGGACCTCACGATGTCCTTCCCCTCGCTGATCTTCATGATCGCGATGATGTCGGTGGCCAAGGACGTCAACCGGATCCTGCTGATCACCCTGGTGATCGGGCTGTTCACCTGGCCCGGCATCGCCCGGGTGGTGCGCGGGCAGACCCTCTCGCTCAAGCACCGCGAGTACGTCGAGGCCGCCAAGGTCGGCGGGGCGCGCTCCTGGCGCATCCTCACCCGGGAGATCCTGCCGAACGTCTCCGGCCCGATCATCGCCTACACCACCCTGCTCGTCCCCGGCATGATCGCCACCGAGGCCGCGCTCAGCTACCTCGGCGTGGGCGTCCGCCCGCCGACCGCGTCCTGGGGCCAGATGATCGCCGAGAGCATCGTGCACTACGAGACCGACCCGACCTACTTCCTGATCCCGACCGCCTTCCTGTTCGTCGCCGTGCTCGCGTTCACCCTGCTCGGGGACGCGCTGCGGGACATCCTCGACCCCCGGGGAGGCCGGTCGTGATCCTCTACCTCGGCCGCCGGCTGCTCGGCGTGGTGGGCATCCTGCTCGCCATCTGCGCCATCACCTTCACCATCTTCTACCTGCTGCCCAACGACCCGGCCGCGGCCGCCTGCGGCAAGACCTGCAGCCCCGAGCGGCTCGCCGACGTCAAGGCCGCGATGGGCCTGGACAAGCCGGTCTGGGACCAGTTCCTCGCCTACCTCGGCGGCATCTTCGCCGGCCGCGACTACGGCACCGGCCCCAGCGCCGTGCACTGCGGCTTCCCCTGCCTCGGCTACTCCTACGAGTACGGACTGCCGGTGTGGGACCTGCTCACCGACCGCCTGCCGGTCTCCGTCTCGCTGGCGCTCGGCGCGGCCGTGCTCTGGCTGGTCCTCGGCCTCGGCGCGGGCGTCACCTCGGCGCTGCGCAAGGGCCGGCCGGTCGACAAGGCGCTGATGGTGCTGTCCGTCGGCACCGCCTCGCTGCCGGTCTACTTCACCTCGATCATGCTGATCTGGGGCGTCGTCAGGACCGCGGGCCTGCTGCCCTACCCGGCGTACCACAAGTTCGCCGACGGCCCCTTCGAGTGGGCCTCCAACCTGCTGCTGCCGTGGATCGCGCTGGCCCTGCTGTACGCGGCGATGTACGCCCGGCAGAGCCGCAACTCGATGATCGAGACGATGGCCGAGCCGTACATCCGCACCGCCCGGGCCAAAGGCCTGCCGTCGCGGACGGTCACCGTCAAGCACGGGCTGCGCTCCGGGATGACGCCGATCCTGACCATCTTCGGGATGGACCTCGGCGGGCTGCTGGCCGGCGCCGTCATCACCGAGTCGATCTTCGGCCTGCCCGGTGTCGGCCGGCTGTTCTACGACGGCCTGGCCCGTTCCGACCAGCCCGTCATCCTCGGCGTCACCCTGCTCGCGGCGTTCTTCATCGTCGCGGCGAACCTGCTGGTCGACCTGCTGTACGCGTTCGTCGACCCGAGAGTGAGGTACTGATGGCCGAGCTGTTGGAGGTCGAGGACCTCAAGGTCTCCTTCGACACCCCGCGCGGCACCGTCCGGGCGGTGGACGGGATCTCCTTCACCGTCGAGGCCGGGCGCACCCTCGGGCTGGTCGGCGAGTCGGGCAGCGGGAAGTCCGTCACCTCGCTCGCCGTCATGGGCCTGCACCGCGGCGCCACCGTCACCGGCTCGATCCGGCTGAACGGCCAGGAGCTGGCCGGCCTGGGGGAGCGGGAGCTGGGCACCGTCCGGGGCCGCCGGATCGCGATGATCTTCCAGGACCCGCTGTCCAGCCTGCACCCCTTCTACACCGTCGGGGAGCAGATCGCCGAGCACTACCGGGTGCACTTCAAGGCGAACCGCAAGGCCGGCCGGGCCCGGGCGGTGGAGATGCTGGCCGAGGTCGGCATCCCGGAGCCGGCCCGCCGGGTCGACGAGTACCCGCACCAGTTCTCCGGCGGCATGCGCCAGCGCGTCATGATCGCCATGGCGCTCGCCTGCGAGCCCGACCTGCTGATCGCCGACGAGCCCACCACGGCGCTCGACGTCACCGTCCAGGCCCAGATCCTCGACCTGATCGCCCGGATCCAGCAGGAGCGCGGCCTCGGCGTCGTGATGATCACCCACGACCTCGGCGTGGTCGCCCGGGTCGCCCACGAGGTACTGGTCATGTACGGCGGCCGGGCCGCCGAACAGGCCCCGGTGGACCGGCTGTTCCGGCAGCCCGCGCACCCGTACACCCGCGGCCTGCTGGACTCCCTGCCGCGCCTGGACGACACCGACGACGCCCCGCTGCGGGCCATCCCCGGCAGCCCGCCGTCGCTGATCGCCCCCGCCCCGGGCTGCTCCTTCGCCCCGCGCTGCGCCCGCACCACCGCGGCGTCCGCCGAGGAGCGCGCCCGCTGCCTGGCCGAGCGCCCCCCGCTCGACCTGCTCGCCCCCGGCCACCAGGCCGCCTGCCACCTGCCGCTGGTGCCGGAAGGGGTGCTCCGATGACCGAACCCTTGCTCTCCGTACGGGACCTGGTGAAGACCTTCCCCGGCCGGCGCGGCCGCACCGGGCGCCCCGGCGCGCCGATCCGGGCCGTCGACGGCGTGAGCTTCGACGTCGGCGCGGGCGAGACGCTCGGCCTGGTCGGCGAGTCCGGCTGCGGCAAGTCCACCACCGGGCGGATGATCGTCCGGCTGCTCGACCCGACCTCGGGCACCGTCACCTTCGACGGCACCGAGATCGGCGGGCTCTCCCAGGCCCGGCTGCGCCCGCACCGGCGCGACCTCCAGATGGTCTTCCAGGACCCGTACTCCTCGCTCAACCCCCGGCAGACGGTGGCCCGGATCATCTCCGAGCCGCTGCTCGTCCAGGGCGAGAGTGCGGCGGCCGCGCGCAAGCGGGCGGCCGAGCTGATGGAGCTGGTCGGGCTGATCCCCGAGCACCTCGACCGCTACCCGCACGAGTTCTCCGGCGGCCAGGCCCAGCGCATCGGCATCGCCCGCTCGCTGGCCACCTCGCCGCGGCTGGTGATCGCCGACGAACCGGTCTCCGCGCTGGACGTCTCGATCCAGGCCCAGGTGGTCAACCTGATGGAGCGGCTCCAGCAGGAGCTGGGGCTGGCGTACGTGTTCATCGCGCACGACCTCTCGGTGGTCAAGCGGGTCTGCGACCGGGTCGCGGTGATGTACCTGGGCCGGATCGTGGAGATCGGCGACAAGGCCGAGGTGTACGGCAACCCCGCGCACCCGTACACCAAGGCGCTGCTGTCCGCCGTCCCGCTGCCCGACCCGGAGGCGGAGCGCGAACGGGAGCGGATCGTGCTGCTCGGCGACCCGCCGAGCCCGGCCGACCCGCCGCCCGGCTGCACCTTCCACCCGCGCTGCCCCAAGGCCCAGGACCTGTGCCGGACGGAACGGCCGCTGCTGAGGATCGCCGGACCCGGCGAGCGTCAGGCGGCCTGTCACTTCCCGGAGGCCTGAGCCACCCGAGCCCCCGGTCGGACGCGGCGGGGAACCCTGCGAGGGCCGCGTCCGACCGGGTCCCACCCCTTCCGGTTCTCCGGGAGGGGTTCCGGTCGTTCCGCGACGGGGGCGGGCCGCGGGCCGCTCACTCCTCGGCGGGCAGCAGGCCCTCCTCCGGCAGCAGTCGGCGCGGGCCCGGCCCCTCGGCGGCCAGCTCGTCCCCCGGGTTCAGCACCCGGCAGCGGCGCAGCGACACGCAGCCGCACCCGATGCAGCCGGTCAGCTCCTCCTCCAGCCGCTCCAGCTCGGCCCGGCGGGCGCGCAGCTGGTCGGCCCAGCGGCGGGAGATCCGCTCCCAGTCGTGCTTGCCGGGCATCCGGTCCTCGGGCAGGCCGGTGAAGACCTCGGCGACCTCGGAGAGCGGGATGCCGAGCCGCTTGGCGACCAGGATGAGCGAGATCCGGCGCAGCACGTGCCGGCGGTAGCGCCGCTGGTTGCCCGTCGTGCGCTCGGAGGAGATCAGCCCCTGGTCCTCGTAGAAGCGCACCGCGGAGGTGGCGATCCCGGCCCGCCGGGCCACCTCGCCGACGCTCAGCAGATCGACCGGCGCGGTGGTCATGGCGGCTCCTCGACTGTCCTTGACTTCAAGTTCTCTTGAAGTCCTAGCGTACCGGACGTGACCGAATCAACTGCCGTAGAGAACGCCACCACCGCCTCCGGACCGGATAGTTACCCGTCGGATTCGCCGCCCGCGGGGGCCTCCGGCGGGTGGCGTGAACTCTTCTCCCGTCGGTACGCCGCAGCGGCCTCGATCCTGGCCGGCGGCGTCGCGCTGTACGCGATGAACCTCTACTTCACCGCCGCCCTGATGCCCTCGATCGTGGCCGACATCGGCGGCGAGCGGTACTACGCCTGGGTGGCCACCGGCTTCCTGATGGCCGCCGTCATCGCCTCGATGCTGGTCAGCAGGCTGCTGGACCGGCTCGGCGCCGCCGGGGCCTACGTGCTGGGCTTCCTGGTCTTCGGCGCCGGCGCCGTGGTCAACGCGCTCAGCCCGTCGATGGCGGCGTTGATCCTCGGCCGGGTGGTGCAGGGCCTCGGCGGCGGGCTGGTCGCCGGGCTCGGCTACGCCGTGATCCGCAGCGCCCTGCCGGAGCGGCTGTGGACCCGGGCGGCCGGGCTGGTCTCCGCGATGTGGGGTGTCGGCACCCTGGTCGGACCCTCACTGGGCGGACTGTTCGCCCAGCTCGGAGTCTGGCGCGGGGCGTACGTCCTGCTGCTGGCGGCCGCGCTGGTGCTGGCCGTGCTGGCCCGCCGGGTGCTGCCCGGGCGCTCCGGCACGGGGCACGGCGGCGGCCGGGTACCGCTGCCCTCGCTGCTGCTGCTCACCCTGGCGGCGGCCGCCTTCAGCGTCAGCTCGACCGTGCCGGGCGGCTGGCCGACGGCGCTGTGCCTGCTCGCCGGAGTGGCGCTGCTGGTGGGCTTCACGGCGGTCGAGCGGCGCGGCGCGGTGACGGTGCTGCCGCGGCAGACCTACCGGGCCGGCAACCCGCTGAAGTGGCTCTACCTGACCGTCGCCGTGCTCTGCGCGGGCGTGGTGACGGAGAACTTCATCCCGTTGTTCGGCCAGCAGCTGGGCGGGCTCTCCCCGCTGGTGGCCGGGTTCCTCGGCGCCACCACCTCGGCCGGCTGGACCGCCGCCCAGCTGTTCAGCGTCGGCATCGAGTCGGTCCGCGGCCGGGCCCTGGCGATCCGCACGGCTCCGCTGGTGCTGGTCGGCGGCCTGCTGGTCTACGGGCTGACGCAGACCGGGCACGCGTCCGGGCCGCGGGTGCTGCTCTGGGCCGTGGCGCTGTTCGGCGCCGGCACCGGGATCGGGCTGGCCTTCCCGCACCTGAGCGTGGCCGCGATGCGCAGCAGCACCGACCCGGTGGAGGGCGGCAAGGCGGCCGCGGCGATCAACACCACCCAGCTGATCGCCTTCTCGGTGACCTCGGCGCTGGCCGGGACGCTGGTCAACCTGGGCGGCGACACCCCGGTCGACTCGGCCCGCTACATGACCTTCGGGATCGCCGCGATCACCGTCCTCGGGCTGGCGACCGCCGCGCGCACCGCCCGCGGCCTCGGGCGCCGACCCCGGGGCGCCTGATCCCCGGGAGCAGGTCCCGGGCGCACGAGCAGGCCCCGGATCCCTTTTCGTCGGGGGGATCCGGGGCCTTTCCCGGTGCTCCGGGGGCCTACAGGGTGCTCCGGGGCCTTTCGGGTGCTCCGAGGGTCAGGACGCCGGGCCCACCCGGACGGTGGTGATCTTCCCGCCCTGGGACTCCCGGACGACCTCGATCTTGGTGTTGGTGTCCGGCACCTTCACCGTCAGCTGCGGCGTGGCCGGGTCCCCGTACACCCCGGTGCGGTCGTTGAACACCGGGACGGCCGGCTTGGCCGGGACGCGCACCGGGACGCCGCCCTTGTGCAGGGTGAACGGCGTGGTCGGCTTGAGCGAGAACGTCGCGTCGTAGGTCTGCGCCCGTCCGTTGACCAGCGTGCCGTCGGCGAAGCGGACCGGCGCCGGGCGGGCGTCGATCGGCAGGATCAGCCCGCCGCCGGGGTGGTCCTTGGTGTTGTTGTCACCGTACGAGGTGTCCCACAGCCAGATCAGGACGCCCTCCTGGTACGGGTAGTTGTCCACCACGTTGGCCTTGCCCGCGACGCCGCTGTAGCCGAAGTTGTACGGGCCGGTCTTCAGGAACGCCCCGTAGCCGGTGTAGCGGCGGTTCTCGGCGAGGTACGCGCGCGGATGCTGCTTGACGGCGGTGCGGCCGGTGATGACGGTGAAGCCGCCGGCCGTCCAGCCGTCCGCGCCGTTCTCGGCGCCGTCGGCGAACAGCACGGTGTCGCCCGCGGTGGCCTTGACGGCGTCCACCAGCACGCCCCGGCCGTGGGTGTTGCCGTCCGAGGTGACGTGGAAGCGCAGCCGGACCTGCCGGCCGAGGTAGCCGTCCAGCGGGATGTGCAGCTGTCGGTAGCTGCCGGAACTGCCGCTCAGCCCAGGGGTGTTGGCGTTGGTGTTGCCGATCGGGGCGCCGTCCACGGTGCCGCCGAGGGCGGTCCAGGTCTTGCCCTGGTCGGTGGAGGCCTCGACGGTCAGGAAGTCGTAGTCCTGCTCGGTGTCGTACCAGACCGCCGCGTCCAGGGCGGTCGGGCCGGCGGCGGTGCGCAGGTCGACGTCCCGGGCCAGGGAGTTGTCGAGGTTGTCGCCGGTGTCGCTCCACCACTGCTTGCCGCCCTCGTACGGATCGGCGAGGTCGGTGCGGGTGGTGCCGTCGGGCAGGTGGACCAGGACGGCCTGGGCCTGGTCGGTGTTGTAGCTGCTCACGCCGAGGGCGTGGGTGGAGCGGGTGGCGGCCTGCGCCTCGTCGTAGTCGAGCCAGCCGAACTGCAGCTTGCTCCAGGCGTCGAGGTCGCCGGGGTAGCCGCCGGTGGTGTTGGCGCCCTTGCCCAGGTAGGAGCCGGAGGACATCAGCGACCAGAAGTTGACGCTGTTGTCACCGCCGTTGGTGGGGTACAGGTCGGGCAGGCCGAGGTTGTGGCCGTACTCGTGGGCGAACAGGCCGACGCCGCTGTTCTCGCCCGCCTGGACGTAGTCGTAGACGTACAGGCCGGTGTCGCCGACGGGGGCGCCGCCGATCCGGTTGCCCTCCGGCCCGGTCTGCCCGGTGGCGTCGGGGAAGGTCCAACTGCGGTGCGCCCACAGCGCGTCGGCGCCCTGGGCGCCGCCGCCCCAGGTCTCGTCCACGCCCGCGTGCACCACGATGACGTTGTCCAGGTAGCCGTCCGGCTGGGCGAACTCCCCGTCCTTGTCGTGGTCGTAGCGGTCGTAGACGTCGTACTGGGCGAGCTGCGCCTTGATGTCGGCGGCGGAGCGGCCCTTGGTGATCTCGCCGTCGTACCAGGCCTTGACGGCGTCCCGGATGAACTCCTGGCCCTGGGTCCAGGCGCCGGAGCCCTGCGGGCCCTTGTTGCTGCCGTACCGGGCCTCGTTGTACGGGACGGTGACCCAGTCGCTGACGGTGCCCTCGACGTCGTACCGGCCGGAGGACTGGGTGCGGTAGTAGTTGCGCATCGACACCGCGCCGGGCGCGTCGTCGAAGAACATCTTCTGGTAGTACTCGCGGTTGAAGTCCGGCGACCACAGGGTGTGGTTGTCGTCCTTGCCCGGCTTGGGAATCAGGTTGTGGGCCGGACCGGGGGTGCCGCCGTAGCGCGGCTGGCCGTTCCACTGGGTGGTGCTGTCCACCTCGTCGCCGAACTGGGCGAGGATCACGAAGACCTTGTCCGTGCGCTGGTGCGCGAGCTGGACGTAGTCGTTGCCGATCTTCACCTTCGCCGGGGCGCGCTTGCCGGCGGTCTTGGCGACGGCGCCCTTGTTGAGCTGCTCCAGGGCCTTGCCGCGCAGTGCCTGGCGCTCGCGCTCCTGCGGGGCCAGGGGCACGGGCGGCGCCTCGGCGCCCTGGTCGGCGTCGGCCGCGGCGGCGGCGAGGGCGAGGGGGGTGGGTGGTGCGGCCTGGGCGGGGGTGCCCAGCAGGGTGGCCGCTATCGCGCCGGTGGTGAGCGCTGCGGCGAGGGCCGCGGACAGTCTGCGCAACTGACCGGTCCTTTCCGGGGGATGGGGGTCCTTCAGGGCATCAGTCGGTGAAGCGCAGGTAATATTTCACATGTGACGGGTCACGTGGAAGAGGTGTGGAGCAAGCGGAAGGGGCGCCGCACCCCGTAGGTGCGACGCCCCTCGACCGCTCCGCCCGCGGACGGGCCCGGGCGGGGCGACGGGTCACCCCAGGGAGGCCCGCAGGAAGGCGAGTTCGGCCTGGGCCAGCCGCTCCAGCAGCCCGCCCGGCGTCATGTGGGTGGCGCCGGGAACCGGCAGCACGCTGTGCGGGCGGCCGGCCCTGGTGAGCGCCTGGGACAGCAGCAGGGTGTGCGAGGGGTGGACGTTGTCGTCGGCCAGCCCGTGGATCAGCAGCAGCGGCCTGCTCAGGCCCGGCGCGTCGGTGAGCAGGCAGTCGTCGGCATAACCCTCCGGGTTGTCCTGCGGCAGGCCCAGGTAGCGCTCGGTGTAGGCGGTGTCGTAGAGCCGGAAGTCGGTGGGCGGGGCGCCCGCGCAGGCGGCGTGGAAGACGTCCGGGCGGCGCAGCACGGCGAGCGCCGCGAAGTAGCCGCCGTACGACCAGCCGCGCACGCCGACCCGGCCGAGGTCGAGGTCCGGGTGCCGCTCGGCGAGCGCGTGCAGGGCGTCGACCTGGTCGTCCAGCGCCACCCGGGACATCCGGCGGAAGATGGTGCGGGTGAAGTCCGGGGAGACGAACGGGGTGCCGCCGTTGTCGACGGTGACCACCGCGAAGCCCTGGTCGGCCCACCACTGCTTGAGCTGCCAGCGGCGCGGCTCGGCGGCCACCGCCTGGTAGCCGGGCCCGCCGTAGACGTCCAGCAGGACGGGCAGCCGGGTGCCGGGGACGTGGCCGCGCGGGTACACCACGGCGCTGGGCAGCTCGCGTTCGGTGACCCGGGCGAGCTGCGGCTCCACCCGGTGGGGCAGTGCGGCGCTGAGATCGGTGAGCACCAGTTCGTGGCCGTCGCGGCTGACGACCCGCCGCACGCCCGAGGCGGTGGCCGAGGTGAGCAGCAGGGTGTCGGCGGCGGCGAGCGCGGAGTGCAGGCCGGGGCCGGAGGTGAGCGGTTCGGGAGCGCCGCCGTCCGGGTCGACCAGGTGGACGTACTGGTGGAACGGGTCGCCCTCGCCGGTCTCGCAGAGCAGTCGGCCATGCAGCCGGCCGACCACCCGGCGGATCTGCAGGCCGGCGGTGTCCAGCGGCTTGCCGTCCAGCGCGAGGCCGCGGGCCTGCGGGGTGTCGTGGACGGTGAGCAGCCGGCCGTCGGCCAGCCGGGCGGGGGTGCCGGGCAGGTCGTCCACCCAGAACTCGTCGGTGGTGCGGGAGAGTTCCTCGGTCGCGCCGGTGGCCGGGTCGGCGCTCAGCAGCAGCACGTTCTGCTGCAGCCGGTCGGCGACGGTGATCAGCAGCTCCTCGGCCGAGGCCCAGGAGGCGGCGCAGACGTACGGGAACTCCTCGGCGTCCCAGCGCAGTCGGACCCTGTCGCCGTCGAGGCCGAGCACCCAGAGCTGGACGTCCGCGTTGGGGCCGCCGGCCTGCGGGTAGGCGAAGTCCTCGGGGGCCTCGTCGGGGTGGGCCGGGTCGGCGAAGTACCGTCGGGGGACGGCGGATTCGTCCACCCGGGCGGCCAGCAGCGCGCCGCCGTCCGGGCGCCACCAGTGGCCCCGGTGGCGGCCGAGCTCCTCGGCGGCGGCGAACTCGGCGACGCCCCAGCGGGCGCCGTCGGCGGGGGAGAGCGGTTCGGGGGCGGGGGTGACGTACAGGGCGTCCCCGGCGACGTAGGCGACGCGCTGCCCGGTGGCGTCCGGCCGGGGGTCGAAGGCGGGCCCGGCGACCGGGAGTTCGTCGCTGGTGCCGGTGGCGGTGTCGGTGCGGAACAGTCGGCCGTCCAGGGTGAAGACGGCGACGGCGAGGTCGGCGGTGGCGGCGTAGGTGCCGATCCCGGCGGCGACCAGCCGGGTGCGCTCGCGCAGCCGGCGCTCGACGACGGGCAGTTCGTCGCGCTCGCCGGTGCGGCCGGGCAGCAGTGCGGCCGGGTCGGCGACCAGCCGTTCCTCGCCGGTGGCGGTGTCGAGCAGGTGGAGGCGGTCGACCGGATCCTCCGGACCGGTGGAGCGGAGCAGCAGCATCCGGGTACCGTCCTGGGCAAGGGTGTACGCGCGCGGCGCGCCGAAGGCGAACCGGCCGGTACGGGCGCTGAGGTCGAGGAAGGCGTCGGTGATGGTCACGGGCCGATGGTGGTCGCGAGGCGCGCGCTACGACCAGTAGTCTGTCATGTGAAATGTCACACACCAGTGTGGGGTGTGGCGATCAGTGGACGTCAGTCAGCGGATGTCAGTCAGCGGAGGAAACCGTGCTCGAAGACCTGCGGCCCACCGACCCCCCGGTCCCGCTGCCCGCCGCCGACGGGCTGTTCAGCGTGTCGCCCGGCGTGGCGCACCTGAACCACGGCTCGTTCGGCGCCGTCCCCGTCCCGGTGCAGCGCGCCCAGGAGCGGCTGCGCACCGAGCACGAGCAGGACCCGGACGGCTTCTTCGCCGACCTCCCGGCCCGGATCGCCGCCGCCCGGGTCCGGATCGCCGCCGAACTCGACACCGACCCGGACCGGCTCGCACTGGTCTCCAACGTCACCGAGGCGGTCGCGATCGCCCTGGACAGCATCCCCTTCGCGCCCGGCAACCGGATCCTGGTCACCGACCACGGCTACGGCGCCGTCACCCGGGCCGCGGCCCGCAAGGCCGCCGAGACCGGCGCCGAGGTCGTGGTGGCCCCCGTGCCGCTGGACGCCCCCGACGAACGGGCCGTCCGCGAGGCGGTGCTCGCCGCCGTGGACGACCGCACCACCGTGGCCGTGCTCGACCAGGTCACCTCGCCCACCGCCCGCCTGGTGGCCGGCCCCGCCCTGCTCGCCGACCTCCGCGCCCGCGGCGTGACCACCGTCGTGGACGGCGCCCACGCACCCGGCATGCTGCCCGCCCCGATCGACCCCGGCGCCGACTTCTGGTTCGGCAACCTGCACAAGTGGGCCTTCGCCCCGCGCGCCACCGGAGTGCTCGCCGTCCGCCCCGAGTGGACCGGCC
This sequence comes from Kitasatospora sp. NPDC002543, assembly GCF_053594915.1. Taxonomy (NCBI): domain Bacteria; kingdom Bacillati; phylum Actinomycetota; class Actinomycetes; order Kitasatosporales; family Streptomycetaceae; genus Kitasatospora; species Kitasatospora sp. NPDC002543. Next base: position 81,174 of record NZ_JBSFWR010000028.1, read on the forward strand.
GGGTGCGCCCGCTGGCGCTGTCCTGGGAGCACGACAAGGGCTTCCCCGGCAACGTCGAATGGCGCGGCACCTGCGACTACACGCCCTGGCTCGCCGCCCCGGCCGGCTTCGAACTGCTGCGCGACCTCGGCCACCCCGCCGTGGCCGCCCACAACACCGCCCTCGCACGGTACGGCCGCCGGGTGCTGGCCGAGCGCACCGGCCTGGCGCCGCTGCCCTCGACCCCCGGGGTGTGGATGAGCACCGTCCGGCTGCCGGCCGGGCACGGCGAGACCGAACCGCAGGTGAAGGCGCTGATGGCCGAGGTGTGGCACCGCTTCGGCACCCGGATCGCCGTCCGCCCCTGGGAGGGCGGCGGGGTGCTGCGGGTCAGCGCCCAGCTGTACAACCGGCCGCAGGAGTACGAGCGGCTGGCGGACGGTCTGGCGGAGCTGCTGAAGGGGTAGGGCGCGTCCAGGCCGTGCCGTGCCGTGCCGGGTCGGTCCGGGTCGGTCCGGCCGGTGGCGGGGCGCAGGCCGGTCGCGGGGTGCCGGGCCGCCGGGCCGAGCGCGGACCGCCCGGCCCCGTCACGTGCGGTCGCGCTCCCGTCGCACACCGCCCGCGCACCGGTCGCACACCGTCGCACGGAAAAACGGTGCTATCGATGTCAGCCCACCCGGGTAACCTCTGGCTGAGATGCGAGATCACACCAACCACACCCGGACGGCGATGAACACCCCCGATCCAGAGCCCCAGGACGACCAGGAGCTCAGCCCCGCCGAGGCGTACGCGGCCAGCCGTCGCCGGGCCAAGGAGCAGGCCACCGCCCTGTACGGCTTCCAGCAGCTGTACGACTTCCCGCTGGACGACTTCCAGCTGGAGGCCTGCGAGACGCTGGAATCCGGATCCGGGGTCCTCGTCGCCGCCCCCACCGGCTCCGGGAAGACCATCGTCGGCGAGTTCGCCGTGCACCTGGCCCTCGCCGCGGGCCGCAAGTGCTTCTACACCACGCCGATCAAGGCGCTCTCCAACCAGAAGTACGGGGACCTGGTCAAGCGCTACGGTGCCGCCAAAGTCGGCCTGCTCACCGGGGACAACACCGTCAACGGCGACGCGCCCGTGGTGGTCATGACCACCGAGGTGCTGCGCAACATGCTGTACGCGGGCTCCAGCACCCTCGACGGCCTCGGCTACGTCGTGATGGACGAGGTGCACTACCTCGCCGACCGCCTCCGCGGCGCCGTCTGGGAGGAGGTCATCATCCACCTCCCCGAGTCGGTCACCCTCGTCTCGCTCTCCGCGACCGTCTCCAACGCCGAGGAGTTCGGCGACTGGCTGGACACCGTCCGCGGCGGCACCAAGGTGATCGTCTCCGAGACCCGCCCCGTGCCGCTGTGGCAGCACGTCATGGCCGGCAACCGGATGTACGACCTGTTCGCGAACCCCGACCGCGACGGCCGCCCCAAGAACAACCTGAAGAACCCCGGCAAGGCCGTCAACCCCGAACTGGTCCGGCTCGCCCGCTCCGAACTCGACCGCAACCCGCGCGACCGCTTCGGCCGCGGCCGGGGCCGCTCGATGCCCAACGGCCGCCCCGGCCGGGTCTGGACACCGGGCCGGGTGGACGTCATCGACCGGCTCGACGCCGAGGGCCTGCTGCCCGCGATCACCTTCATCTTCAGCCGGGCCGGCTGCGAGGCCGCCGTCCAGCAGTGCCTCAGCTCCGGGCTGCGGCTCAACAAGGACTCCGACCGCGCCCAGGTCCGGGCGATCGTCGAGGAGCGCTGCGCCGACATCCCCGACGAGGACCTGCACGTCCTCGGCTACTTCGAGTGGCTGGACGGGCTCGAACGCGGCATCGCCGCCCACCACGCCGGGATGCTGCCCCGGTTCAAGGAAGTGGTTGAGGAGCTCTTCGTGAAGGGCCTGGTCAAGGCCGTCTTCGCGACCGAGACCCTGGCGCTCGGCATCAACATGCCCGCCCGCTCGGTGGTCATGGAGAAGCTCGTCAAGTGGAACGGCGAGACCCACGCCGACATCACCCCCGGCGAGTACACCCAGCTCACCGGCCGGGCCGGCCGCCGGGGCATCGACGTCGAGGGCCACGCCGTGGTGCTCTGGCAGCGCGGCCTCGACCCGGAGGCGCTGGCCGGCCTGGCCGGCACCCGCACCTATCCGCTGAAGTCCTCGTTCCGGCCCTCGTACAACATGGCCGTCAACCTCGTCTCCCAGTTCGGCCGGCACCGCTCGCGCGAACTGCTGGAGACCTCCTTCGCCCAGTTCCAGGCGGACCGCTCGGTGGTCGGCATCGCCCGCCAGGTGCAGCGCAACGAGGAGGGGCTGGAGGGCTACCGCGAGTCGATGACCTGCCACCTCGGGGACTTCGACGAGTACATGGAGCTGCGCCGCCGGCTCAAGGATCGCGAGAACGAACTCGCCCGCGAGGGCAGCAGCCAGCGCCGCGCGGCCGCCGTCGAGTCCGTCGAACAGCTCAAGCCGGGCGACGTCATCCACGTGCCCACCGGCAAGTTCGCCGGCCTCGCCCTGGTCCTCGACCCGGGCCTGCCGCCGGTCAACCGCTCCGGCCGGGGCGGCCCGCGCCACCCCGACTTCCAGGACGGCCCGCGCCCGGTGGTGCTCACCGCCGAGCGGCAGGTCAAGCGGCTCGCCATGATCGACTTCCCGCACCCGGTCGTCGCCATCGAACGCGTCCGCATCCCCAAGTCCTTCAACCCGCGCAGCCCGCAGTCCCGTCGCGACCTCGCCTCCGCCCTGCGCACCAAGGCCGGCCACCTGGAACCCGAACGGTTCCGCCGCGGCCGGGCCGCCGCCGCCGACGACCCGGAGATCACCCGGCTGCGCGCCGAACTGCGCCAGCACCCCTGCCACGGCTGCTCCGACCGCGAGGACCACGCCCGCTGGGCCGAGCGCTACCACCGGCTGCACCGCGACACCGAGCTGCTGGAACGCCGGATGCGCTCCCGCACCCACACCATCGCCCGCACCTTCGACCGGGTCTGCGGGCTGCTCACCGACCTCGGCTACCTCAGCGGGGACACCGTCACCGACGACGGCAAGCGGCTCGGCCGGCTCTACGGCGAACTCGACCTGCTCGCCTCCGAGTGCATCCGCGAAGGCGTCTGGAGCGGCCTGGCCGCCGCCGAACTCGCCGCCTGCGCCTCGGCGCTGGTGTACGAGGCCCGCCAGTCCGACGACGCCGGAGCCCCCCGCGTGCCGGAAGGCGCGGCCAAGGAGGCGCTCGGCAAGATGGTCCGGATCTGGGGCCACCTCGACGCCCTGGAGGAGCAGCACCGGATCAACACCGCGGAAGGCGTCGGCCAGCGCGAACCCGACCTGGGCTTCGCCTGGATCGCCTACCGCTGGGCGCTCGGCCACAACCTCGACCAGGTCCTGCGCGACGCCGACATGCCGGCCGGCGACTTCGTCCGCTGGACGAAGCAGCTGATCGACGTCCTCGGCCAGATCCAGGACGCCGCCGGCGAGGACGCCGAACTCCGCAAGACCGCCCGCAAGGCCATCGACGGCCTCCGCCGCGGCATCATCGCCTACTCCTCCGTCGGCTGACCCCCTCCCACCCCCAGGGGCCCGCCCGCTCCCCGAGCGCGCGGGCCCTCTGCTTTTCCACGGACGAAGGGAACGAAAAGCCGCTGCCCCACGGCCCCGGCGGCTCCCCAAGGATCATTTGGTGGGATGCCGCCAGGCCTACGGCCTTGGCGGTGCAGCAGCGCGCCCCACAGCTCCCAGACGGAGAAGTCGAAGGCGTAGGAGTGG